>JAPPBK010000382.1 GCA_026705105.1 Chloroflexota bacterium
CCGACCTTGAAGAGGTCGGGGCGGCGCAGCATCGACATCACGGTCATGTAGCCGCCGTAGGACCAGCCGTAGACGCCGACGCGCTCGATGTCGGCCAGCCCTTCCGCCGACAGTTGTTCGACTGCGGCCGACTGGTCGTCCACCTCGATCGTGCCCATTTGCCGATGCAGATGCGCCTCGAACTCCAGCCCGCGACCGGCCATGCCGCGATTATCCAGCTTGAGCACGAGGAATCCCCGCTGGGCGAGATACTGCGCCCGCAGATCGACGGTCAATCCCCAGGCGTCGAGCACGGTCTGCGCATGCGGCCCGCCGTAGACGGCGACCAGCAGCGGATGCGGTCCCTCGCCGTCAGGATGGTAGACCGCGCCATAGAGCGTCGTCCCGTCGGCTGCTGAGAAACTGCGTAGCTCGGGCGGATCGATTCCCATCGGCTCCGACGTGATCTCGGACTGATGGAGCAGCAGCCGACTTGAGCGGTCGGCGGCGACCAACGACACCGACGGCGGATCGTTGAGCGAGGAATCGAGCATCGCCAACCACTTGCCGTCGCGCGAGAGCGACGCGCCGTGCACGCCGCCCGATGGCGAGAGCGCCTCGATTTCGCCGCCCGACAGCGACACCCGCTCCGCCCGGCGCTCCAGCGGAGAACCGCGGGTCGAAGTGAAGTAGACCTGTCCGGCGTCCTGGTCGACACCAATCACGCCGTCGATGATCCACTCGCCCTCGGTCAGGGTGCGCACGACCGAGCCGTCCGACGCCCGCAGCGAGAGGTGCCGGTAGCCGGTTGACTCCGACGACCAGAGGAAGGTCCCGTCGTCCAGGCCGCGCGCGTCGTCGGCGACATTGACCCACGGTTCCTGCTGTTCGTCGATCAGCGTGATTGGCGCGCCGGCGTCGAACACGAGCAGTCGAATCCGTTTCTGTGCCCGATCGATCCACTGCGCCACCAGCCGTTCACCGCCGCGTCCGTCGGGCCACCAGGCGACGCGGACGAGGTAGCCGTCCTCGCCGGGCAGGGGCATCTCGACCGCGTCCCCACCGGACGCCGGCACGACCCAGAGCGAGACACTGGCGTTGTCGTCGCCCGAGAACGGATAGCGATGCGTTTCGACATCCACGTCGGAGCCGCCCATGTGGACGATTGGATACGGAGCGATGTGCCGCTCGTCGACCCGCAGGTAGGCGATGCGGCCATCCTTGGACCACCAGTGGCCGCGAAGCTGGCCAAACTCCTCCTGCGCGATGTAGTCGGCCAGGCCGTGGGAAAGTCCGTCCTCCGCGCCCGACGTGAGTTGCAGCGGCTCGGATTCGCCGTCAGCCGCGATGACGAACAGCTCACCGCCGCGCACGAATGACAACTGCGTGCCGTCAGGGCTGAGCGTGGGCGTCAACGCGCCCTGTGTGCCGTCGAGTTCGCGCAGCGGCTCGTCGTCGGCGGAGACACGCACCACGGCTCCGGGGATCATCAGCACGGGAGCCTCGGAGTCAGAGGCCCACGAGTATGAGGCGACGCCCAGCTCGCGGGTTCGGGTGCGTTCGCGCAGCAACTCTTCCTCGCGCGACATCGGCGTGTCGGCGCCGGGTCCGGCGATCGCCGAACGCTCGCCGGTTTCGACATCGATCCGCCAGAGCGAGCGCACGAGTCCGCCCTCGGCGGCATGGAGCCAGGTCACGGCGCGGCTGTCGGGCGTGAAGCCGATCATCCCCGGCGCGTCCATGCCCGGACGCGGGTAGGTGGCGACATCCGAGATCGTCAGCCGCTCAGCCATGCGCCGCACCGAGCGCCTCGCGGCGGATCGCCTCAATCTCGCCGGCCGCTTTGGGCAGGGCCGCACTCATCACGACGCAGCCGTCCTCAGTGATGCGCACGTCGTCCTCGATCCGGATGCCGCCGAAGTCGAGCAGTCCATCAACGAGTTCCCAGTTGACCATCTCGCGGTATTGCTCGCGTCGAGCCGGATCGGTCAACAGGGCCGGGACGAAGTAGATACCGGGCTCGATTGTGACGACATAACCCGGCGCGAGCGGTAGGTCGGCGCGCAGATAGGCGAGCCCGAAGCGGTCCTCGGGCACGCGGCCCTCGAGGTAGCCGCCGCAGTCGTGGGTCGAGAGACCGAGCATGTGTCCAAGCCCGTGCGGGAAGAACAACGCGTGCGCGTCGGCGGCGACAAGGTCGTCGGGCGAGCCGATGAGAACCCCGGCGTCGACCAAGCCCTGGGCAATCGTCGCGGATGCCGCGAGGTGCAGCGACTTGTACTCCACGCCGGGTCCTGCGCCCGCGATCGCTTGCTCCTGCGCAGCCAGCACCACGTTGTAGAGGTCTCGCTGGATCCCCGTGTACCCGGCGGAGACCGGGAATGTCCGCGTGACGTCGGAGGCGTATCCCTCGATTTCCGCGCCCGCATCGATCAGGACCAGTTCGCCGTCCGACATCATCCGATCGCCCGGCGTGCCGTGCAGGATTGCCGAGTTGGGCCCGGAGCCGACAATCGAGCCGTAGGCCGTCCGCGCGCCGCCGTGGCGGAAGAACTCGGCCTCCATCTCGATCTGCAGCGCGCGCTCGGTCAGCCCGCGCCCGGCCACTCGCCAGGCGGCGAGATGTCCGGCCACAGCGGCGTCGACGGCGCGCGTCATCCGGTCCAGTTCGAGCGCGTCCTTTGCCCGTCTGAGTTCGGCCAGCGTCCTGCCGAGGCGCTCGGTTGCGTCCTCGTCCACGACGGCTTCGAGCGACGACCATGCCTCGACGCCGTACTCCGTCGCCCGCGCCTCGATGTCGCGCGAACCCAGCAGGGCCAGGTCGCGGCCGCGCTGAGATTCCAGCCAGCCGGCCAGCTCGGAGCGGTCCAATGAGCGGCTGACGCCGGTCGAACCTGCCAACTCCTCGGCCGAGGGCGGGGCCGACATCCAGACCAGGTCGTCAATCGTGAGCGAGGGCGCGAACAGAGTCCATCCAGCATCCGGCTCCCAGGCCAACGCCGCGCCCGGTTCGGCCACGCCGGTCAGGTACTGGAACTCGGGATGGGCGTGAAACTCGTGGAACTGGTCGGTGCCATCGATCGGAATCGGCAAGCTCGCGGGAATCAGCACGGGGCCATCAACGCCCGTAGCCGTCCAGGCCGACTCGACTCGGCGCCGCCGTTCGCGCAGGATGTCGGCGTTGCTCATGTCTGGGCTCCCAACTCGATCAGCACTGCGTCCTCGTCCACAGATGCGCCTGCCGATGTGTGCACAGCCGTCACTACGCCTGCATTCGGCGCAGTCAGCAGATGTTCCATTTTCATCGCCTCCATGACTGCCAGCGTCTGTCCCGCTTCAACTTCGTCGCCGACCTCGACGAGCACTTCGATCATGGTGCCCGGCATCGGCGCGCGGACGACGTTTGCGCTCGCTGCGCGGGAGCGTGCCGCGGCGGTCCGTCGGCGGCGTTCTCGCAGGAATACCCAGCGGCGCTCGCCGTGCGAGACCACCACGCCGTCTCCGGCAACCTCCGCCGCCCACTCGCGGCCGATCGGCGCGGGCTGCGCCGGCGCGCCGTTTACGACGGCAACCCAGCCCTGGGGACCGCGCCGAGCCTCCACCGTGTGTCGCCGACCATGCAGCAGGTAGGCGCGGGAGAGTTCGCCCGACGATCGCCAGGCGCCGCGCTCCGACTCGGCCACGGCGGCGAGCGCCAGCGCGTCGCAGGGCGCATTGCGATCCTGCAGCTCGACCCGGTCCAGCCAGCCGATGTCGACTGCGCCGCCGCGAAAGTCGTCGGATTCCAGGATGGAGGCGAGTTGGTTCAGGTTGGTCGTGACGCCGTCGATTGCCCATGCGTCCATCGCCTCTGTGGCGCGCGTCAGCGCCTCGGCTCGCGTCGGGGCGTGGACGATGGTCTTGGCCAGCATCGGATCGTAGAAGGCGGTGACGACATCGCCGCTGCGCGGGCCCGTGTCGTGCCGCGCCCGCGAGTCCTGCGGAGCAAACCAGCGCAATCGACCGGTCGACGGCACGTAGCCGCGCGACGGGTCCTCCGCGTAGATACGGGTCTCGATCGCGTGGCCGTGGAACGCGATCTCGTCCTGGCGGATCGAGAGCGGCTCGCCGGCGGCTACGCGAAGCTGCATCTCGATCAAGTCGAGTCCGGTGACAGCCTCGGTGACCGGATGCTCGACCTGGATTCTGGCATTGACCTCGAGGAAGACGTAAGAGCCGTCGGGCATCAGCAGGAACTCGACCGTGCCTGCGCCGACGTAGCCGGCGGCCGCGCACACCCGAAGCGCCGCCTCACCAAGTTCTTGCCGCAGCGACTCATCCACCGCCGGCGAGGGCGATTCCTCGATCACCTTCTGCCGCCGACGCTGGACGGAGCAATCGCGCTCGCCCAGGTGGACGCCGTTGCCGTGGGCGTCGAACATTACCTGGACCTCGACATGGCGGCCTTCGGAGAGCGCTCGTTCGACCAGCAGGCGTCCGTCGCCGAAGGCGGCCGCCGCCTCGCGGCGCGCGCCCGCGACCGCGGCTTCCAGACCATCGGGAGCATCGTCCTCACTGCGCAGCAGCCGCATCCCGCGTCCGCCGCCGCCGGCCGCCGCCTTGATCATCACCGGCAATCCCAGCTCGCCGATCGCGGCTGCCAGGACAGCGTCGCCGCTGTCGTCTTCGACGCCGTCGGCGACCGGCACGCCCGCATCCCTGGCGAGTCGGCGCGCCGCGACCTTATCGCCCAGAGCGTCAATCACCTCGGGCGGCGGACCTATCCAGTTCAGGCCCGCTTCCTGTACGGCGCGGGCGAAGTCGGCTCGCTCGGAGAGGAAGCCGTAGCCCGGATGCACCGCGTCCGCGCCCGACAGCAGCGCCGCTTCGACGATCGCCCCGACGCTGAGATAGCTCTCGCTCGCCGGCGCGGGACCGATGCGCAGCGCGTCGTCAGCCGCGTTCACATGAGGGGCTGAGCGGTCGGCGTCCGAGTAGACGGCGACCGTCTGCACGTCCAACCGCCGGCAGGTTCGGAT
>JAPPBK010000030.1 GCA_026705105.1 Chloroflexota bacterium
AGCGTACCGACCGGGACTTCATCGCGATGCGCTTCGGCAACCTGGTCGGCAAGCGCTTCGGAGATGGTTGAGCGCTCGACCTGGAGCCGCTCCATCTCGGTCAACAGCCGCTTGGCGAGCTCCGATGTGCGATTGCGTACGGCGCGGACGCCGTCGTCGGTAGCTCGATAGAGGTAGGAAGGACGTCCGGGCCCGCGACGCAGGGCCTCAACCTGGAGGAACCCCTCCGCCTCGAGTCGATCGAGGTGGCGGCGCACTGTGGCGTCGGAAATCTCCAACTCCCGGGCAAGTTGTACGACCGTGGAGCCGCCCAGTTCTACGACGCGTTCGAGCAACGTGGTTCGAGTTTCGCGTGGCCTCATAATGGCCTCCTGCCTGTGAAGCCCGAACCCGGCGACCTCGGAGGGCGCATCGGGTCGAGGCTGGTGCTTCTGAGTTTATCGCCAACGCCGCGCAAATATGCAGATAATCGGAGAATCCCTCAGGATTGCTGTTGGCTGGGATACGAGCAGGGCATCGATCCTGTCAGGCTCGTTCGCGGGAAACCGAGGCCGGCAGAGGCACCAGCATCGGTCGCTCCAGGTTGGGGTGCGACTGGAGCACGAACTGCATCCCGAACACAGGCGCAAGCAACTCCGGATCCAGCGCCTGATCGACCGGGCCATGGGCGACCGTCCTGCCGCGGTGCAGGACGAGCGCGGTATCGGCGTACATGGCGGCCAGGTTGAGATCGTGCAGCACGGCCACGACTGCTGCGCCTTCGGAAGCAAGCTCCTGGGCCAACTGCAGGACAAGATGCTGATGTCGCAGGTCAAGATGCGCGGTCGGCTCGTCGATCAGCAAGATCGGCGTCTCCTGCGCGAGCACGCGGGCGAGAGTGACGCGCGACTGTTCACCGCCGGACAGGGTGGGATACGCGCGGACCGCGTAGTCGCGCGTGTCGGTCAGACTCATCGCGTAGTCGGTCAGCTTCGCGCCGTGCTCCCGCTCGCCGCGCTCGCCCTCCCAGGGCGCCCGACCCATCTTGACGACTTCTCGGGCGGTGAAGAGGAAGGGTAGATATGAACTCTGCGGCATCACCGCGCGGCGGCGCGCCAGTTCTCGCGAGGTGAACTCGGAGATCGGGCGATCGTCGATGAAGATCTCGCCGCCATCGAGCGGCAGGTCGCCCGAAAGCGCTTTGAGCAGGGTCGTCTTACCGGCGCCATTGGGACCGACCACGCCGACCAGTTCACCGCCGCGCACGCTGAGGCTGACGCCGTCAAGCAGCGTCTTGTCCTCGACGCGCACGATGAGACTGTCTCCGCGAATCGCGGCTGCTCTGGATGCCACGCGATCAGCTTACCTGTGTCACGCGCTTGCGGGCTATCCAGCGGCCGACGCCAGGCTGCGTCGAGCCCGACACCGACCATCGACTCGGGCGGCGAGCCCCGTAGGTGGTCGATCTACAGCTCCACGACCGCGCCGTCTTGGGCGACCAACACCTCAGCCTCGAACCACTTGCGGGCTTCACGTGCTGCGGCGTCGCGATCGGCGTCGTGCCAGAAGTGGGTGAGCATCAGCGACTTGACGCCGGCGGCGGCGGCCAGTTCGGCGGCCTGGTGCGCGGTCAGATGCCCACGTACGGGCCCGCATTCGGGCTCATCGAGGGTCGCCTCGGCGAGCAGCAGGTCGCTGCCGGCGGCGAGGTCGCAGATGTCTTCGGACGGAGCCGTGTCGCCGGTGTAGGTCAGGCTGGCGCTCCCGTCGATCCGGATCGCCCAGCCGGGGACGTAGTGGATGCCGCCCGCCAGCCGCGCGCTGACCCCGCAACCGAGGTCGTGAGTCTCGCTGGGCTGGTACTCGCTGACCTGCCAAACGCTGGAGAAAAAGTCGGCGGGGAAGCAGACCGCGTCGAGCAGACGCCCCATGGACACGTTCCCTCCGGGCGGCAAATGGAGTTGGCCGCAAGGCTCGGGCAGGCCCTGCAAATCCTTGGTGACGGCGAAGCGCAGCGGGAGCAGATCGATGAAATGATCGGCGTGCATATGCGAGATGAAAATGTGGTCTATGGTGTCGGGCGAGCACTGCGAAACCAGCGTGCTGGCGACGCCGTGTCCGCAGTCGAGCAGAATCCTGAGTCCCGAATCGTCGATGAGATAGCCAGAGCTGTTACCGCCTTCGCCCGCGCACGCCGCACCGGATCCCAGAACAGTGAGTCGCATGCTGAATCGAATTCTCTGCCCTGATTCGGCCCGAATGCGGCGTTCGGCGCAGCCCGCTCGAGCCCAACGTTCAACTCATGCTACGCACGACTCCGACGGAGCTTCAAGCAACGAGTCATGACCAAGCGGGAGCCAACGCCACCTGTGACACTCTCGGAGTCGCGCTGGGGTCTGTGCGCCAGCTGCGACTGGGCGCGCCTGGTTTCGACGAAACGGGGATCCGAATTCTTGCGCTGCGACCGGTCCGACAGCGACGCCCGCTTTGCCAGGTATCCCTCCGTTCCGGTTCGCCGCTGCGCTGGTTATGCCAAACAGGAAGACCGTGCGCGGTCGGAGTCGGGCATATGATCGAGATCGCCTGCCGTCCATGCACCGGCCCAGAAAGCCACCGTCTCCGATTCATGTATCCGCCATGAGTTCGCTTGCGCCGCGATGGCTCCAGACGATTTCGCAAGTCGCGCTCCGCGTGATCGTCGTGGCCGGATTCCTGATCCTGCTCGGTCTCGCGCTGGATCGGCTTCGGCTGATCTTCTTGCCGCTCCTGGCCGCGCTGATCCTCACCTCGGCGCTGCTGCCGGCCAAGCACATCCTGATGCGGCGGGGAATACCGAATGCGGTCTCCGCCATCGCCGTGGTGGTGGCGGGCCTGGCTGCGCTGGGCGCGATTGGCTACTTCACGGTCAGCACCCTGACATCCGAGTTCGACGAACTGGAAGTCGACATCGAAGCGGGGTTCACCGAAGTGCTGCAGTCAATCGGCGACTGGGCAGGCATCTCGGACGACGAGATCGACCAGGCGATTGACGATGTCCTGGACAGCGTGCGAGGCAATGCGGACACGATCGCGGGCAGCGTCTTCTCAGGCGTGCGGCTGGCCGCCGAAGTGCTGGCCGGGATCATCCTGCTGGCGGTCCTCACGTTTCTCCTGGTCAAGGACGCAGAGTCGATCCAGCGCGGTATCGCGCGGCGCCTGGGCCGACGCCACCGGCGCGACTTCCTGCTGCTGACTTCCGGCCTGGTCGACACGCTGGGCAAGTACTTTCGCGGCGTCACCATCGTCGCGTTCATGGACGCCGTCTTGATCGGCATCGGTCTGGTGATCATTGGCATCCCCTTCGCGCTGCCGTTGGCGGTGCTGACGTTCTTCGGCGCATTCATCCCGGTGATTGGGGCGGTGCTGGCCGGTCTGGCGGCGTTCCTGATTGCGCTGGCCGCGGAAGGAGTGACCTCGGCGCTGATCGTGGGCGGGCTGGTGCTCGCCGTGCAGCAGATCGAGGGCAACGTGATGGCGCCGTTCATCCTCGGACGCTCGATCTCGCTGCATCCGATGCTGGTCATCCTGGCGGTCGCCACGGGCGGCGCGCTCTGGGGAATCATGGGCGCCTTCGTCGCGGTGCCGCTGACCGCGATCGCCGTGGCGCTGCTCGACTTCTACACGATGTCGGGCCGCTTCGCGTCGCGCAAATCGCGACTGACCACTCAGTCGGCGGATGCCGATCCGTGAGTTGGCGTCCGACGCCAAATCAGGCCAACAGGTACAACAGCGCGCTCGCGCCGCCGTAGGCGCCGACCAGCGTTGCGCCTTCGGGAGTCCACAGTCCTCTGATCCGCTGTCTCGGTCGGGTCATGATGCCGACGATGACGACCATCGTCATCAGCACGGCGATCAAACCGGAGACAACGTGCACGGTCGACACGGCGGACCAGACCGCGCCGCCGGTGAAGGCGACATCGTCGAAGAAGAGCACGATGCCCATGTTGAAGACATTGCTGCCGAGCACGTTGGTGATGGCCAGATCGGGAGCGTTGAGCCGCAGCGCCGCGAACGATGTACCGATCTCGGGCAGCGACGTGCTGATCGCCAGGAACTGGGTGCCGACGAAGCTCTCTTCCCAATGCATCGTCTCGGCGATCTGCTCGCCGACATCGGCCAGCCAGACCGCCGCCGCCACAACCACAGCGGCGGACACGGCGTAGAGCAGCAGGGCTCGGGACAGCGACTGGCGGCCGCGCTCGTCCTCCGGCTGGTCTTGCGACTCCTCGGCATCCTGGATTTCCTGGATCTGTTGCGAGTGACGGTAGATGAGGAACATCGCGGCGACGAATCCCACGATCAGCAAGATCGTGAACGGGCTGAGGAACCAATCAGCGGTGACATCGGTCTCGCTGTAGATGAAGATCGCCAGCGCGGCCAGGCCGATCAGTCCGGCGCCGAGCGCGCCGATCATGACCGAGGTGCGGGAGACCGCGTTGAGCACGGGTCCGTTCTGCCAATAGATGTCGGCCAGACCGACGATCATCAGGTTGAACAGGTTGCTGCCGAAGGCGTCGCCGATGGCGAGGTCGGGCGCGTCGAGCCAGGCGATCGAGCTGATCCCGGTTGCCAGCTCGGGCAGCGAGGTGGCAGTGGCGAGCATGACCACGCCGATGAACGAACGGCCCAGGCCGGTGCGTTCGGCCACGGTGTCGGCAGAGCTGGCCAGGAAGTGCGCCGCGAACAGGATCAGGACGGCGGAGGCGACGAACTGAAGCCAGAGCACTGCCATCGGCGTCGGTCCTGCCCTCGCCCAACCCCCCTTCACCCGCTACGCGGGAGCTTCCCCCATGGGGGAAGCGGGGACGCTAGTCCCAGCTCGGCTTCTCAGCGCCCGATGCGCCGCGCATCAGCTCGCGGTCGTGGGGCGCATTCGTGCGCGCGCCGCGGAAGTCGCGGAAGATGGCGGCACAGTCTCGCGCGTTGCCTGCCGACCTGAACGGCGCGGCCCTAGCGG
>JAPPBK010000219.1 GCA_026705105.1 Chloroflexota bacterium
AGGAGCGCGTCGAGCGGGCTTACGATTGCGTCGTCCAGCACGCCTGCGGCAATCAACTCGCTCACAGCGGGGCGACGGCGCTGCGTCAGTAGATCGCTCCAGACCTGGTCTGTCGAGGGGCTGACGAAGCGGTTCGCGTCGAGCTCGTGCAACGCCCCCGCGATTCGACCTAGTTGCTCGGCGAGAGATGCTTCCTCTGAGTCGCTCAGCTCCGGACGCAACTCCGAGAACGGCCGGGCCGGGCAGTAGCGGGTGATCAGATAGTCCCAGGAAGTCCCGTCGGCGTCGACGACCTGACCGCAGCCGGTGACCTCCACGACTGGAACCTGTTTCTCGGTTCGGAGCGCCTCAAGCAGCGTGCGTTCGAAGTCGTACTCGTCCCAGAACGGACTGTAGATCTTGAGCACGAGCGCGTGGTCCAACAGAAACACGGCATTGGTGTTCGCGCTGGCTGAACGGAGCCGGCGATAGCTGATTCCGTTTCGCACGCAGATCTCATCGATCAGCCCGCGCCAGATTGAGACATCGTTGTAACTCCGAACCCAATCGTCCCAGCTATCGATCCGAATCGCAGGCGGCATTGCGTCGGCTTCCCGTCAGGCTCGGCTCCGTACGACGGTAACGCGCGCCGTCTCACAGATTCCGGAGATGTCACGCGATAGCCTCTGTCTACGGGATTTGAGGCTGATCATGAACGACCTGCTGGCCAGACTGAGCATCCTGATCACGAAGCGCCCCTGGATCACGATCGGCGTGCTGCTGGCCATCACCGTGGTGATGGCTGCAGGCGCGGATCGGCGGGCGCCGATCATCGACGGCACCGACGTCGGGCTGTTGCCGCAGGACGGACCGATCGCGACGGCGATTGCAGAGATCAGCGAGCAGTTCGAAGCGAGCGGCGACGTTCGACTGGTCACGCTCGTGTTCCGCGGAGAGGCAATCAGCCCGGAGGGGCTGTCTCAGATGAGTGACCTGATCGCGGCGGCTGCCAGCGCGCCCGAGGTCGAAGCGCTGCTCGCGCCGACTGATGCGGTCGTGGCGCCCAGTCAGTTCTTCCAGGCCGCGCTCGGCCTGGAGCGCCTTGACTCACTGACGCAGGCGGAGATCGACGCTGTCCAGGCTGCACCGCAGATTGGACTCGCGATTGAGGCACTGACGGGCACCGACACCGACGGCACACCCGTTGCGATCGCGACGATCCGCTTGCGTAACACGCAGGACGAACGAGTCATCGAGGCCGAGCGGCTGATCAGCGAGTTGGCGATCAACGACGAAGGTCCGCTGCAGATCAGCAGCGTGTCGCCGGCGATTGTCGAGGATGAGTACAAGCAAGCGACCGAGGACGGCATGGCGCCGCTGATCGGCGTCGCGCTATTGCTGATTGCAGTTTTGATCCTGCTCTTCCTGCGCACGCTCTCCGACCTCGTGCTGGCGCTGTTGGGGCTGGTGCTCTCACTGATCTGGGTGACCGGCGTCGAGGGCTGGTTGGGGCCGGATGCGCTGGGAGTGATCGGTCCGCCCAATGCACTGACGGCGATGGTGCCGATCATCGTGATCGGGCTGACCGTGGACTACGCGATCCAGGTGGTCTCCCACTATCGCGAGCAGCGCTCCGGCGGCGCGTCGGTGCTGGACGCGGTCCGTACGGGACTGCGAACCGTTGTGATCCCGCTCCTGCTCGCTGCGGTCACGACGATGGTGAGTTTGCTGGCGAACCTCTTCTCTCCGGTCGAGATTGTCAGCGACTTCGGCGTCGTCGCGGCGCTCGGCGTGGGCATGAGCCTGATCGTGATGCTCACGCTGATCCCGGCGGGGCGGACGATCATCGATCGTCGGCGCGAGGCGAAAGGATCGCTGCCTCAGCCGCGGCTGGTGGCGCAGGCGCTGCCCGGCATCGAGCGGGCCGCCGAGTGGTTGGGCGGAGCCGTCGCCCTGCGCCCGGCGCCCTTCTTGCTGGCTGTCCTGGCACTGACCATCGGTCTGGGTTTCGCCGCCACCGACCTCGAGTCGGAGTTCAGCATTCGCGACATCCTGCCGCGCGGCGGCTCGGTCCTGGAAGACTGGGACACTCTGGAAGCGGCCGTCGGCGGATCGACGGAGTTGACCTCGGTGCTGATCCGCGCGGAAGCGACGGAGACGAGAACGCTGCTCAATCTGCGCGATCTCGCGAACCGGTTCGCGGACGAAGACACCCGTCCGGCGTTCGCCGGCGGACCAATCCAGACGTCATACGAGCTATTGGTGCGCGACTGGGTGACGGATAGCGGCGATCAAGGCGACAAGTACGACCCGGAGCTGGCCGCGATGTACCGGGAGGCGACCGGGGGACTCGAGATCGACTCGGCGATCATGCAGCGGATCCTGGATCGAATCGAAGCCCAGGACTCCGGATTCTCCCACGCCCTGCAGCTGGATCCCGACGGCGTTGACGCCATCCTGGTCCAGTTCCCCACGTACTCCGGTGATTCGATCGGCGCCAGGCAGGTGCAGGCGGAGCTGGAGGCGCTCTGGCAGGGAGAGGACCAGGGGCTTACCGCGACCTCCGACGCCATTATCGGAGTGACGATCACCGACTCGATCACGGAGCGGCAGACGGAATCGATCAGCATCACGATCGCCGTGGCGCTCGGCATCCTGGCGATCTTCTTCTGGGTTACGCATCGTCAGCCGGTGCTCGCATTGGTCGCCGTCGTGCCGATCGTGTTCGTACTGATCTGGGTGCTGGGCACCATGGCGCTGCTGGGCATCCCCTACTCACTGATCACATCGATCATTACTGCGCTCTCGATCGGCATCGGGGTCGACTACACGATCCACTTGATCCATCGCTATCGGGAGGAGTTTTCCCGGCTGCGCGATCCGGAGCAGGCCGCGATCCGGACCTTGGCCACGACCGGCTCGGCGCTGCTCGGTTCGGCGATGACGACTGCGCTCGGTCTCGGCGTACTGATCGCCTCGCCGCTGTTGGCGTCGCAGCAATTCGGGATCACGGCGGCGATCACGATCGCCTACTCGCTGATTGTCTCGATCCTGGTTGTGCCGCCGGCGATGACCGTCTGGGGCGCGTTCCAGAACATGCGCTTGCGCTCGACCATGCAGCGGATGTGGGACGAACTGGACGAGGCGATCGACGACATCCAGGAACGCCATGAGCAGGAGTCGTCGACGTCCTGAACGCGTCAGGCTCGCTAGTGAAGCACGGGGCAACCCACGGCGGGGACCGATCCTGTCGGCGCATCGACCGGAGGAATCTCACGCCGTTGCGCGGCAATGTGAAACTTCACCTTGTTGCTGATCGTCAGTGACGGGAATGGGCTGATCCGAAGCTTGGCATTGGCCGGTCGCACTTCCATGTCGTAGTAGTACACCACCATCAGCAGGTTGACTGCCATCTGCAGCTCGACCCAACGATTGCCCAGGCAGGTGTGGGTGCCCAATCCGAAGGGCGCATATCCAAGGGTGCGATTCTCTTCCCGGCCGGGCAGGTATCGATCGATATCGAACGTGTGCGGGTCGGGAAAGACATCGCTCATGTAATGCGCGGCGGTCTGCACGATCAGCACCCGAGCGCTCAACGGCAGCTCATAGTTGCCGACGACACAGCTATTCATGACGTTGCGCAGCGAGCCGGGAACGACCGGGTACATGCGCAGGCATTCCATGACAAACCGGCGGGTGACATCGATTTCGGGACCCTGGAACACCTCGGCGTCGGGATCGCCGTCGGCAAAGATCACATCAGCTTCGGCCTGGATTCTCTTGTAGAGGTCCGGCTGTGACGCCATTGCGTAAAGCGCAAAGCCGAGCGTGTCGCCCAGGTACATGCTGGCCAGCAGCGGGGCGGACAGCGCGAACTTGAGACTCGACTCGGGCAGCAGCTGCGGATCGTTCGCGTGCAGGCTGAGCAAGTCGTCGACGATGTCGCGTGGAGCGTCGACCCGCAGGGCCGGCGTGTGAGCCCGCTGCACCCGCTCAAGCATCTGATCAATGCTCTTGGCGCGCTGTCTGATGGCCGGTGTTCGCAGCAGGAACTTGGGCATCAGCTTGGCCACCCGCGTATTGAGCGCGCGCTCCTTGTAGGCGATCAAGTCCTCGATGATGTCCTGCGAATCGACGCTGGCCAGGACGGGTGAGATCTGCGCGTTGGTCATCAGCCGCGACATCGTCTTCGCGGGCATCGCGTCTCCGACGTTCCATTCGGCAATGTGCGCCCGCATCAGGCGATAGAGATCCTCTAGCTGGCTCTCGAGTCGAGCCCGAGACAGGCCGGGTTGCATCGCCTTGCGCATGCGGAAGTGATCAGAACTGTCCAGCGACGGGAGGATCCCGTGAGCGCCGTACTCCTCTTCAAGTTCGTTGAGGTACTTGGTCGAGGTCAGGAATCGCCTGCTCTCCCGCTGAGCCCAGCGATTGGCCTCCAGGCCGGCCAGGAAGATCGTCGGTTCCTGGAAGGGCGGGGCCAACTGGAAGACCGGACCGTACTCTTCGGCGAGACTCGCGAACAGCGCAGGGATGTTGCCGGTTCGGGCATGCGGATTGAACAACAGGCGTGTCAGGCTGACTTTTGGGATTGATCTGGTCAGCGCCGATTGTCGAACCAGCGGGCTGGTCAGATTCTGGGAAACGGCATCGGAGATTGAGCGGCCCAGCAGATCAAGGTTGGCAACGAACTGGACCCGCTCTTCATCCTTAGGTTCGAGCTGGAAGATGAAGCGCAGCACATCGCAGGTGTTGAGTAGCGAAATCAGGATGGCGTCCCGCGGGTCGGGAATCTCGTCCTCGAAGATGACCCGCGTAATGCGCGATCGGACGAATCCGGCTGCGCTAACGGCCCCGCCTTCGCCGGGCTGATCCGATTGCCAGGCTGAGTGCGTCAGCGTCCAGAACTCGCCCTCGTGATGCTGCAGGA
>JAPPBK010000068.1 GCA_026705105.1 Chloroflexota bacterium
AGCCCTGGCACCAGATGTGTTCGCCCGACGTGATCTTGGGCAGGTACTCGGCCTTTTGCTCGTCGGAGCCGTGGATGATCAGGGTCGGGCCGATCATGCCGACACCGAACCCGCGCGTGCCGGTATCGGGCGCGCCGTGGTAGCCGAACTCCTCGTTGAAGACGATCTGCTCGTAGATCGATGCGCCCAGGCCGCCGTACTCCTTCGGCCAGGCCGGAGCGATCCAGCCGCGGTCGCCGAGCTTGCGGTTGAACTCGACGGCGTTCTCGAAGTCCTCGTCGTTCTCGCGGGCGCCGCCGGGACCGTCACTCGACGTTGGCTCGGGGATGTTGTCGAGCAGGAATTGGCGGACCTCGCCGCGCAGGGTTTCCTCGGCTTCGGAGAATCTCAGTTCCATTGTGTCTACCTCGCTATCCCGTCAATCGGGACTTGTTGGGCCTGTCTGACTCGCTGGAGCGGGAGACGGGATTCGAACCCGCGACCCTCTGCTTGGGAAGCAGATGCTCTACCACTGAGCTACTCCCGCGCGCACCCACGAGCGCGCCGAACGCTGTGCGTCACTTCCCCGCATCGTACACGCCGACGAGGTTGCGCACAGCCAAGAGTTACGCCCGCTCAACGGGGTCGAAGGTGCGCAATAGCAGCGCGGCCAGAGCGGCCACGCCGAGCAGCGCGCCGGACGTCAGACCGACGATCGCCGCGTTACGCAGCAGGACGTCTAGCGCTTCGACCGCGATCCACCAGAGGTCGGAGGTGAACGGATCGAGCGTCGTCTCGGCGCGTCCCGACAGCGATGACTGGAGCAGCGATCCCGCGATCCAGGCCACTGCGGCTCCGATGCCGATCGCGAGCGCCGGCGCTGCGAAGCGGACGAGTCCTCGCGCCTGGGCCGCGACCGACATGGCCAGCAGGATCGCAAGCATCCCAGTAACGATCAGGGCAATGGTGGCGATGCTATGTCCGCCTCGGGTGAGGCGACCCACCGAACCGTCGAAGGCCGCGCCGCGGGAGAGGAATCGGAATGCCTGGGGCGAGTCGGCCAGTACCTCGAAGCCGTCGTCATAGACCAGCGAGGCGGTCGCGGCCGCGACTGCCGTTGATACCGACTCCGGGCCCTCGCCGACAAGCGTCGGGTCGATCTGCAGGCCGATTGGGAAGCCAACCAGCGTGATCGGAGCATCGTCCGCGGCCCCCGATTCCAGCGCCGGCCAGGCGCCGTCGACGAATCGGTCGACCTCCAGCAGCGACCGCGTCGCCGAGGCGAGCAGGCGCTGGGCAGTGTTGCGCTCGGTGAGCTGGGTCGCGGAGATCGCGCTGACCGCGAGGGCGGCGGCGATCGCGGTCAGGAACAGCGAGAAGACGAAGATCGAGCGCCGCCAGTTGGTCCGGTTCGCGCTCGGCGGCGGGCCGGGGAACGGCGCGCTGCTCACGCGGCCTCGGGTTCAAACAGCAGCGAGCCGGAGAGCATGTCGGGGATGCTGCGGCCGAGGGGATCGACCCAGGGCCACCAGGCGCCCACGCCGAACAGCAACAGCGAGGGCCACCACAGGAGTCCCCGGATCACAAACGTGCGCGGACCGCTCCTCAGCTCCCGCAGGCCGAGCAGTCGAGCGCCCACGGTGCGCGCGCCGAGTCCGGCATAGAGCGAGGAGGCGAGGAACCAGCACAACCCGATCGCATAGCCCACGGCCCACTCGCCGGCTGTGGGATCGCGTTCCAGCGGGTCGACCTGAAGCAACATGGCGAGTACCGCGATGGCGGCGCAGAGTGCGCTGAACAGCCCGATGATCAGGAAGTCGATCGCCGCCGCGACGGCCCGGGCTTCGCGGCGGACGACGGGGATTCGCACGGACCTGGACTGCGGACTCGCCATCAATCTCGCCATCAGTGCGGTTGAGCGTAGCATCGAAGCCATGAGCGGGAAGCGTCTGGGACTGGTCATGGCGCTCAGCGTGCTGGCGCTGGCCGGCGCGGCGCTGGTGGTGGTGTTGACGCTCGCGCTGCTGCGCTCCCAGACGGCGTCGGCCCTGGATGAGGCAGTCTCGGAGGCAACCGAAGGACACCGATTCGAGCTGCTTCGTTTCGAGTTCACCCACCTGCCGAATCGACTGCTGACCGAGATCGCGCGTTGGTTCGACGATCGCGAGGAAGATGAGGACGCGGCGCTCGAGCGCTGGTTCAGCAGCCGCCGGGAGCCTGATCGCAAGGCGGCGGAACGCGCGCTGGAAGGGGCAATCGCGCGGTCCGCGTCGGCTCTGGGGCTGGACTCCCCGCTGCCGCTGTTCGGTGACGTATCGCTGCAATGGCCGCCGGTTGATGTCGACCTGGGCGAGACGCTGCGGGTGCTGGCCGTCTCGCCTCGCAGCGAGGTCAGGCTGGTGCGCACGGTGCTGCTGGGGTCGGACATCGAAGCCGACGAGTTCGAACGGCTGGAAGCGGTTGTCGAAGCCGATGGCGAGTGGTCGGCCTGGGTGACGACTATCGGCGGTGTCGCGCTCTATCCGGCGCCGGTCGTCTCCTCGCGCGACTACCTGCGCACGTTGCAGATCATGGCTCACGAGTGGACGCACCACTACCTGGGCTTCTATCCGCTTGGGTTGTCTTATGCCCGTGGGCCCGAGATGCGCACGATCAACGAGACCGTCGCGGACATCGTCGGCGATGAGCTGGGCGCGGCGGCCGCGTTGACAATAGAGTCCGAGGCCGAGCTTCCGATTGCCGACAATCCGGAGCGCGAGGCGATCCTGGCTCGGACCGATCCGATCCTGCGTTCGCTGAGGCTTGAGGTGGACGAACTGCTGGCGCAGGGTGAGGTGGAGGAGGCCGAGCGGCGCATGGAGTCGGCGCGACGGGAGCTGATCGACGCGGGCCGACCGTTCCGCAAGATCAATCAAGCCTTCCTCGCGTTTCGCGGCGGCTACGGGGCCAGCGCCTCGTCGGCCAGTCAGTGGGGTCCAAGACTGTTCGCGCTGCGCGAGGCCAGCGAGTCGCTGGCCCATTTCCTGGAGCAGGTACGCGGGATTGGCTCGCCAGAGGAGGCCAATCGCGTGCTGCCTCGTTAGTTCTGATCGGCTTCGACTTCGAGGACGCTGGGGTCGTCCGGCAGGGTGATGACCGTCTGGTCCGCAACAACTCCCAGGTA
Source organism: Chloroflexota bacterium (assembly GCA_026705105.1). Classification (GTDB taxonomy): domain Bacteria; phylum Chloroflexota; class Dehalococcoidia; order Bin125; family Bin125; genus Bin125. The sequence goes on from JAPPBK010000068.1 coordinate 3,143, forward strand.
ACCGTCGCGCACCTCGAGCGTGAGCTCGTAGATGCCGCCCGGCAGGTCACTGCTGTCCCAGCGTCCAAGGACGCCGCCGGACACGGCGGCGTCGCCCTCGGCAATGGTGATCGTCTCGTCGCCGTCCCGGAACCGAACGACCAGCGTCCAGCCGACCAGGTCTGCGCTGTCGGCGCGGCCGGTGATGACGAGCGGGCCCCGCTTGATCGTCGCGCCGTCGGCGGGCAGGTCGAGGCGGACCGGGACGTGGTCTCCGGAGACGGTGCCCGGCTGCAGGTAGGCGACCTGATTGTCGCGGAGCCATGCGACAGCGACAGGATCGAGCGCCGTGGCCGCGCCGCGCGCAATCGTCGGCGCCTCCAGCCAGATCCCCTGTTGGAGGAACTCCTCAGGCGTGTCGACGGTGGCGCGCTGCAAGGTGCGGCGATCCACCTCGACTTCGAAGCAGATGTGATTGTCGACCGGCGGCGCGACTCGGACTGAGACGAAGATCTCCTCGCGCGGCGCGCCGCAGGGCTCGCGTAGGCTCCCCTCGCCGTCTCCGGCGGCGGGCCACAGGCTGACCGAGGGCGCAAACACATCGGCTCGGTGGACGCCATCCGGCTCGATGAACCGTACCTCGGGCAACCCATCGTGCGCGGCAGTTATGACGCGATTCCAGATGCGGCCGGCGGTCTGCACCGAGGAGCCTCCGGTCATCGGCGACTCGTCGGCGTTGCCGACCCAGACGCCGACAGCGAGCTGCGGTGTGTAGCCCATGGTCCAGTAGTCGCGGCGCACGTCATCGCGTCCGGGATCGCCGGCGGTGCCCGTCTTGGCGGCGGCCGGTCGGTCGAGCAGGAGCGGGCTGTCAAAGCCGTAGAGCAGAGAGCGGGCCTGGTTGTCGGAGAGGATGTTTGTGATCTGGTAGACCTGTCCCGCTCGGGCGACGGCCCTGCGTTCCGGCTCACCGCTCGGGGACCACTCGTAGAGCAGCCGGCCCTCGGCGTCGCGAATCTCGAGGACGGCGACCGGGTCGAGCTCGCGGAAGCCGTCGGGCAGCACGATGGTGGTCGGATGCCCCGTCATCTCGCCGCCGTTGGCGAGCGTCGCGTATGCGTAGGTCATGTCGAGCAGCGAGACTTCGCCGCCTCCGAGCGTGATCGATGGTCCGTACGCGCCGGGGTCGTGCATCGTCGTGATGCCGAGTCGGTGCATCGTGTCCAGCAGGGCGCCGACACCGAGACGGTCCGCGACCTTGAACGCGGGCACGTTCATTGAGTTCGCCAGGGCGCTGCGAATCGTGACCGGCCCGCGGAAGACGCCGTCGAAGTTGACCGGGCGGAACTCCGTCCCGTCCGCTTCGGTGTAGGTGGTCGGGAGGTCCCAGAGGACCGTGGCGGGATGCCACTCGCGGGGATCGATCTGGAATGCTGCGAGATAGGTGAGCGGCTTGAGCGCTGAACCGGGCGAATGCGTCGCCGTGGCCAGGTTGACCTGGCCGTCGATCGACTCGTCGAAGAAATCCCTGCTGCCGACCATGGCGAGAATCTGGCCGGTGGCAGGGTCGATGGCGACGACGGATCCGTTATGTGCACCGGTGGAGGCTTCGAAATCATCGATCGCGGTGCGCAGTTCGACCTCCGCCCGTTCCTGGAGCGCGAAGTCCAGCGAGGTGCGCACGCGCAGACCGCCGTTGTCCATCAGGTTGTCGCAACCGCCCGCGCCTGACGGCGGTACGAAGCGCTCCAGTTCGCAGAGCCGCTCAACCTGGTCGCGGACATAGA
>JAPPBK010000114.1 GCA_026705105.1 Chloroflexota bacterium
CTAGGTACACCACCAGGTCTCTCGCGAGCTGTTGGGCGATACGATTGTCATGCACGCTGCTCTTGTACGTGGAATAGCAAGTTTCGTTCACAGCAAAGGAGATCTCTCGAAGTGTTACAGGCGCTCGTTTAGCAAGGAAGCTCTCTGCTACGTCAGGGGACCGCCGCAGGGTCTCGCGGATTTCGCGCGGTTCAGGCCGCTGTCCAATCGCCTGAAACACTTCTTCCCCAACCAGATCAAAGAGATTCGTGCCGGAATCGTTCACGAGACGATGCCATGCACGGGGTATCTCGGCCATTCGACGCTCATTGCGTTTTCGCTCATCCTCATTACGTTTACGTTCCTCGAGGCGTTTCCTCGCGCTTTCTGCAGCGGCACCTGAGATAAGAGCCTCGTATCCGAGAGTCTCTTCGAGCACGGCGGCTTCAAGAGCAGGAAACGGCCGTGTCATGTCCAGCGATGCGAATCGTCTTTCCTCGAAGTCACCAGGCCCCCGAGTCAGATACAGCCACCAGTACACACCATTGGTCAGGGCGCAGATTTCTACATCTTCGAGTTCGGCGTACTTGAGCACCTGATCTGTGTGCTTGGCGAGGATCTCGCGGGGCCTCTTGGCCTCGATCACCGCGAGCGGCTTGCCGTCGGCACCCAAGAGGGCGTAGTCCATCCGCATCTGCCTATGAACCTCGACGGAGCGTTCGCGCCGCAGTCTGCTGACGCCGTTCCAGCCAAGTTCGGCGAGTATCGGCTCAATCAGCTCGCGTATGACATCGTCTTCGCTGAGTGAGTCCAGATCAGCCTGATCCCAGGGTATCTCCTTTGCGATTCTCGAAAGCACATCCCGTAGTGCCATTGCAGGCCACACTCCAAATGGCAGGTGCTTCTGCGGCAAGCTTGCCTTGACCCGCCGTTCTGTGACGGCAGCGTTTCAGCGGAGGTTAGCGGCTCTGCGGAGAGGGGTGTGTTGGCGGCGATGAGACCAACGTCAGCACATCGACTCCTTGAAGTGGATCCGCGATCAAGCAGCCTGGCGACGTGGGCAAACTCGCTGCCTGAGGACATCCAAACCATCAACGAAAGAGAGGGCGTCGCACTGGTCTTCGCACAGAGGACACACAGGGATCGGCAGCTCGCCTGTCACAATCTGCTCTCGAACGGACTGAAGCATGTTCTCGTTGTATCCGCAGCAAGCGCATCGCTGGGGTGTGTGCGTTAGGTCGATCATGTTCCATCCCTCTTGCAGGATTCCGATGCCGGAGAGATGGCATCGGGGGTTTGGCTTTCATGTTAGTGCAGCGCATTCCAATGAAATGCGTTTCAGCGGCTGCTGAGTGGCGAATTTCCCGTGTACGCAGGATTAGAGAGGCGGCTGGGACCCAGTTAGTCACTTAGCATCGGCGGGCGGAGATGGGCCAGGACGAGGCGGAGTTCGGGATGCGAGAGGCGGTGGTCCAGGCGGTCGTGGATGTCGGACGTGCTGGCGTCGGGATCGCGGCCGAGTTCGCGGCGCACGGCCTGGACATGTTCCGTCGAAGGGAGCGCGGCATTGAGGTCGATGTCGAGTCCGTTGCGCAGGGCGGTGGTCAGGTGTGATGCGACCGTGCCTGGGGAGAGCATCCGACGCTCGGCGATGGCGAGGACGGTGTGGCCGTCCTGGTAGAGGTCGGCGCTGATCTGCCAGCTTGGGGTGTCGCGGTCGTCTTTCGGTGCTGCCAGCGGAGCCGGTGCGGGAGTGGAGGCTCGACCACCGAGCAGCTCCAGCAACCGGTCGGCGTGACGCTCAGTTGCGGCGGCGCCGACTCCGTCGATGGCGGCCAGTGCTTCCCTGGTCGCGGGCGGCGACTGGGCGAGTTCGCGCATGGCCGCGAAGCTGAGCAGATCGGACGGATCGCACTGCTCGTCGGCGCTGGTCGCCGTGCGCCACTCGGCGAGGGCATTGAAGCGCTGCTGCCAGTCTTCGGGCGGCGAGTCGAGCGTCATCTGGGTCGCTCCTGTCGATTCCTCGGGCGCAGCGGCGGCGGCCTCCGGGGCGTGCTGCGCGACCACGTCGAGTAACTGTTGGCCGAACCGGGCCGCCTTGCGGTGACGGATGCCCTTGATCTCGATCAGCTCCGCGATCGTGCGGGGTTTCCGCCGCGCGATGTCGGACAACTCCCGATTGCTGGCGACGATGTAGGCCGAGGTTGCTTCCGCGCTTGCCAGCCGCGACCGCTCCGCTCGCAGCGCCTCGTACAGTCGATCCTCTTCTGGGCTGAGCGGTTGCTGCTCGTCCTGACCCGGCGGCACCGGCGGATCGGAGGGATTCACCAGTCTCGGCGACGCTGCATCGGCCGGCGCCGCCTCCTCGCCCAGGCAGTTGTCGCAGTGACCGCAGGACTCGGACTGCGGCTGCTCGCCGAAGTACTTGAGGATGGTCGACCAGCGGCAGGCCTGCTGCTCGCAGAAGTTCATCATCGTGCGCAGGCGATTGACCCGCTGCCGGCGCTCTTCCTCGTCCTGGATCTGACGGATGAAGAACTGCTGCGTGTGCCAGATGCCCTTGGTGTAGAAGAGCAGGCATTCCGAGGGATCGCCGTCGCGTCCGGCGCGGCCGGTTTCCTGGTAGTAAGACTCGATCGAGGGCGGCATGTCGAGATGCGCGACGAGGCGGATGTCGGGCTTGTCGATGCCCATGCCGAAGGCGATCGTGGCGCAGATCACCGGCGTCTCGCCGCTCAGGAAGCGATCCTGGACGGCGTGCCGATCATTGCCGCCCATGCCGGCGTGGTAGAACTCGGCTCGGATTCCCGCGCGGCGAAGCTGATCGGCCGTCTTCTCGGTGTTGTTGCGCGACTGGCTGTAGACGATCGCCGAGCCCTGGCCGAGTTGCCGCAGCCGCGCCGCCAGGCGCTGAGTCGCCTTGCGCTTTTCGACAATGCGCAACGTGAGGTTGTCGCGCATGAAGGAGGTCAGGAACGTCTGCATCCTCGGGCGGTCGAGCTGATCGACGATGTCGCGCTGGACCTGCGGCGTGGCGGTCGCCGTGCATGCGACGGTCGGAACATCGACGAAGCGCTCGGTCAGTCGGCGCAGCACGCGGTAGTCGGGCCGGAACTCGTGGCCCCACTCCGAGATGCAGTGCGCCTCATCGATCGCGATCAGGCTGGGGCTGCGCCGCTCCAGCAGCGCACGGAAGCGGTCGGTGTTGACGCGCTCGGGCGCGACGTAGAGCAGCCTGACCGAGCCATCCGCGACCAGCCGCTCGACCTGCGCCGTCTCCATCGGAGAGAGGGTGCTGTTTAGGTACTGGGCGCTCGCGCCGGCGCGCTGCAGCGCGGTGACCTGGTCGTGCATCAGCGCGATCAAGGGCGAGACCACAACCGTGAGGCCGTCCGAGAGCATCGCAGGCAACTGGTAGCACAGCGACTTCCCGCCGCCGGTCGGCATCAGCACCAGCGCGTCGCCGCCCGCCCGCACGTGCTCAATCGTCTCCCGCTGCTGCGGACGGAAGGAGTCGTAGCCGTAGAAGTTGCGAAGAGCGTCCTGCAGCTGATCAGCGACAACCACGACGGCTCGTTCCCTGCCTCTGGTGCACGGTTCGAACGCAGAGCATATCCGTAGCCGCCTCGGAGAACGAGGCTAGGATTGCTCCCCCGCCAGATAGGCGGCGGCTCGGCGGAAGGCGTCGGGGCCGGCGTCGGTGCGGGGTTGTTGACCCCAGGTGGGGCCGTCGATCCAGAAGCCCTCGGGGATCATGAAACCGCGCATCATCAAGAGCGGCGGATCGCCGACTTCGGCGATGCGATGGCCGATTTGCATCAGGGCGCGACCCAGCGCCGTCTCCCCGAAGATCCAGCTGTGCATGTCGTGTTGCGACGGTGGGCTGCTGCCCGGCCGCGAGGTCACGGCTTCCTGGTAGAAGGCGCGCAGGTCCTCGACGACATAGCGCAGCAGCATCGGCATCGGGTGGATCCAGTTGGGACCCTGCGCCGCGTCGGGCACAGCCGTGAATCCGGCGCCCTCGGCGCAGGCGGCGACGAACGAGACCACGGCATCGAGCTGCTCCGGCGTGGCGCCGCTCATGCCGACGGTGCTGCGCCCACGCGCGCGGCGCGTTTCCTCGTACCAGGGCATGAGCAGATCCACTTCCCGGCGCAGCGCCGATTCCAGGTCGCTCATGTCCGGTACGGGCATCGAGATCGAGCAGGCCCAGACGCCGTCGCCGTTGCCGTCGGGCGCTTCGCGCGGATAGTCCTCGATGAGCGGCTCCGCCGCGGTCTCGAGCAGCCGCAGCGCGCTGCGCAGGACGTCGGTCTGGAACTCGCGGTCATCGGCGATGCCCAGCGGTCGGCCCAGCGGAAACGGCACCCACAGGGCTCGGGGCGGCTTGATGACTTCGGTGTGTTCACGGATCAGGCTGATGCCGGTCGTGGCGATGCCCTCCGCCTCGAGGAAGTGCGCGAGGGTACCGACGGTACCCGTGCAGGCGGGTCAAACCGGGGTCAGCACAGCGCAATCCACGCCGGAGTCGCGCATGCGCCGAGCCAGGTCGACTGCGGCGTCCTTGAGGAAGAATGGATTGGGGTTGGAGCCGAGCACCGAGTAGTGCCACTGCGACACCCCGCCGATCTCGCCCGCCTCGGCCAACTCGCGCAGCCGATCGAGCGGCAGGACCACGTTGATGTCGCGCTGATAGTGGGTGCGGTCGAAGTTCACGCTGACCTGGGTCTGGATCAGGTCCGCCCGGTCCACGTCGTCGGGAATGATCCGATAGCCCATGTCGCCGAAGCGGAACGGTCGGTCGTCGCGACGGTGCAGTCCGGCCGACGTGATTAGGGCGATCGTC
>JAPPBK010000254.1 GCA_026705105.1 Chloroflexota bacterium
AGGGCTTGTTGGGCAGGCCGTAGAAGTTGGGATTCTGCACGGCCGAGATACCCTCGCCCGGGTCCCAGCGGGTGAGGATGTTGGGGCCGGTGCCGATCACCTTGGAGGCGTCGACCTCGGTGTACTGGTCCTCGGTGCCGCCGACGAGTTCGGGCTGGTTGATCAGGTTGAACTCGTTGGCGAAGCCCTGGACGAAGGTGGCGTCCGGCTCGACCAGGTTGAGCGTGACGCTGTTATCGGCCTGGTCGATCGTGGAGACGCCGCCCCAGTAGGCGGAGCGGCCGAAATTGCCGGCCTCTTCGCCGCTCTCCAGCAGCTTGTTGCGCTGGCGGTCGATGTTCCAGACGATGTCCTGTGTGGTCAGGGCGCGGCCCGGAGCTGAGGCCGGATGGTTGGCGCCAGGGCCGTCCGAGTGCCAGTTCACGCCTTCGCGCAGGTGCAGGACGACGGTGGTCGAGTCGGGCAGTTCCCAGGCCTCGGCCAGGTCGCCCTCGAGGACGCCGGTGTCGGGGTTGGCGAAGCGCAGGATCTTGGACTGCACGCGAGCCAGGACCTGGAGCACAGGCGAAGCGACCGTGCGCTGTGCGTCGTAGGTCTCGTAGACGTTGGCGGACTGCTCGATCAGGTAACCGCCGTACTTCTTGTCGGAGACCATGGCTTGCTGCTGAGCGGCCTGTTGCTCGGCCTGATCCTGAGCCGTCTGCTCCTGAGCCTGCTGCTGAGCTGCCTGTTGCTGGGCCGCCTGATCGGCCTGGTCCTGCTGCATGGCCTGCTGCTGTTGCTGCTGCATGGCCTGCTGCTGGGCCTGAGGTTGGTCCTGTTGCTGTTGCGACTGGACCTGGGTCACGGCCTGGTCGTCGTCATCGTCGCCACAGCCGACCAGGGCCAGACCGGCCGCGCCGACGCCGGCGCGGGCCGAAGCTCGAAGAATGCCGCGGCGGCTCATCCGCTTGCGGCTCATGCGTTGCCAGTAGGAACGCTCGCTCATCGTGTCCTCCTCATCGAGCCTCCGCCCCGCCGACGGATTCACTCGTATCGCGCAACGATACACGAGAAGCGGAGTAAAGTAACCCAGTTATCACGCGAACTCGAAGGAGTCTTGGGTGGCGCAGGCGGTCAGAGAACTGATCTTGCGTGGTGTGCCGATCTGGCTGCTGCGTCGGTACCTCGAACAGCTCGGCGCCCGAGACATGGAATCGCCCCAACCCGGCGCAACCGACCCGGACGGCGTAGTGCGACCCGACGCGGCGATGTCGGGCGATGGTTGGACGGTGCTCTGGCGCACGGAACGGCGCTCCATGCATCCGCGGCTGCCGACCCAGATCGAGGAGCACTACTTCACCTTCACGTCGGCGACTGAGGAGGAATTGGAGGCGCTGCTCGAGCGGTTCATGCTCAAAGCCCAGCGCGGCGGCGGCTGACCGGCGGACCTATCATGGTCACTGACGGCGATCGTGGACGGAGGCTGCAATGCCCGGACCGCTTGACGGAGTACGTGTCTTTGACTTGACGCTGTGGATGGTGGGTCCGTGGGCATCGACCCAGCTTGGGGCGCTGGGCGCGGATGTGATTCACATCGAACAACCCGCGGTCGATCCCCGCACGCTCGGCGCGGGCGTGCCACCGACGATTGACGGCACCTCGATCGGCTACATGACCTGGAATCAGAACAAGCGCGGATTGTTCCTCGATCTCAAGTCGCCAACCGATCGCCAGACCGCCTACGAGTTGCTCCAGACCTGCGACGTCTTTCTGATCAACATGCGTCCGGGGGCGGCGGAACGGATGGGCGTTGGCTACGAACAGGTCAAGGCGGTCAATCCCGACATCATCTACACCGCGATTACGGGCTGGGGAGAAGTCGGGCCGATGCGCGACCGGCCCGGGGCCGATGTGCAGGCGCAGTACTTCACCGGCTTCTGGTCGGTCAGTGGAGCCGAGGGCGGGCGCCCCGAGGTCTATCGGCACATGGCACAGATCGACGCAACCACAGGAAACGTGGCTGCGCAGGCGGTGTTGATGGGGCTGTTGGCGCGCAAGCGGACCGGCGAGGGCCAGCGCATCCACGTGGGCATGCTGCGCGCCGGGATGGCGCTACAGAGCGGGCGGATCGCCGAGTACCTGAGCAGCGGAGAACTACATCAGCCCCAGGGCTCGGCCGCGTTCGCCACTGCGCCGGATCAAGCCTTCCAGTGTCAGTGGGGTGACTGGATCGGCGTCTCGGTGTCCAGCGAGGACGAGTGGCGGCGATTCGCCGCCGTGATGCGAGAGTCGGAGGCGGAGGCTGAAGGGATCAACGATTTGGCGACCGATCCGCGCTGGAACACCAACCACGATCGCGTTGCCCGGCGGTCCGAACTGGCAGCCATTCTCCAGGCGGGATTCGTCCAGCGGCCCAGGCATTACTGGATGCTGCGCCTCAGCGCGGCGGGGATTCCCTGTGGTTATCCGATCTCCTTTGAAACGCTGCAGCACCACGCCCAGGCCATAGAGAATCAGTATCTGCGCGAAGTCGAGACCTCGGCCTGGGGCAAGGTCTGGACCGGCGGCGCCCCCTGGGAGTTCTCGGATACTCCGGCGCGTTGGTTCGGCGCCTGTCTGCCGGGCGAGCACACCGGCGAGATTCTCGACGAACTCGCCGCCCGCAAGGCAACGACCGACGAGCCCGCGCCGGTGGTCGGCGACTAGCATGCCTGGCCCGCTTGACGGAGTTCGGGTCGTCGAGATCGCCGAGGGCGTGGCTGGGCCCTACACAGCGATGTCGCTCGCAGACGCCGGGGCGGATGTCGTCAAGATTGAGCCGCCGACAGGCGATCGTTCGCGCGGCTGGTCGCCGCTGATGGACGGAGGCGATGCGCCGCTGTTCGAGACACTCAACCGCAACAAGCGCGGGATTGTGCTGGACTGGTCGTCGCAGAGTGACGTGGACAGCGCGCGACGCCTGCTCGCGCAGGCGGACGTCGCCGTCGTCGACAAGTTCGGCCTGCCTCCGGAACTGAGCTGGGAACGACTCAATGCCGCCGGCCTCGTCTATTGCGCGATCTCCGGCTTCGGTCCGCAAGGACCGTGGGCCGACCGGCCTGCCTCGGAGATCGGGACTCAGATGGCCAGCGAGGCGACATCGTCGCTCGGAAACCTGGGCGAGCCGCCCGTTCGTCATGGCAGCGATATCGGGTCCGTCTTCGCGGCCAACAACGCGATCCAGGCGATCTGCGCCGCGCTCTACGCCCGCGACGACAGCGATCCAGCCAATCCCACCGGCGGCCAACGAGTGGAAGTCTCCCTGTTTGGCAGCCTGATTGCGATGCGCTCCACGTTGTGGGTCGCGCTCTCCAATCCCGACGAATGGTGGGGCTTTCACCTCGACAGCTACGTCAAGCCGCCCGATCACGGTTACCAGTGCCGCGACCTGCCGATCTACTTCTCCCTCGCCCGAATCCGAGGCCGGGGATTCGAGTCGCTCATCGACGAACTCGGCATGGACTGGGCGCGTGAGCATCCCGACTACGACCGGCTGCGCACCGACGGCGCCGGCGGAGCCGGTCGCTATGCCGCCGAACTCAAACCGCTCTGGGAGCGTGGCTTCGCCCACTTCGATGCCGACCAGGTGATAGAGATCGTCGAGCGTCACGGAGGCTGGGCCTTTCCGATGCACGACTACGAGCGCCTGAGCAGTGATCCGCAGGTCGAAGCCGTTGGCGCGATCATCGACGTGGAGCAGGCCAACGGGACGGTGATGCGCCAGGTCGCTCCACCCTGGGACTTCGAAGGCACGCCGGTCTCGATGACAATGCGTCCCGCGCCGAGGCTGGGGGAGCATCAGGCGGAGGTTCTCGAAACGAGCTAGCCTTGACCCAGAGGCTGAGACACGCGAAGTGTTGACAGTGAAGGCAACAGCTAGTCTGTGGGGCAGGACTCTCTAATGGCTACCAAGCAAGGCTCTTCGGCGGACGCAGGAAGCAAATCAACGGGAAGACCTCCCAAGCCCGTTAGCAGGCCGCTACCTCGAACGCCCGGAACTCGCGGTGCCTGATTGCTTTTCGTAAACGGCTGGATTGTCTGTCAGTTCCATGTCTACAGATCCGTCAATCGAAGAAGCCACCACCGCAGAGAACGCGAACAAGAGCTGGATGGCAACAGCTATGAAGGAACGCTTAAGCCACCGCGCCTTTGATTCAATTGTGTTCTGATTGAGTCCGAAGTCTTCAACTGCTAACTCAAGTGCTGCGTCGCGAAGTTCCTGCTCGGACGCTTGCTGGTAGTGCCGACGAAACACCCTGGGATCCACTCCGAGACCAACTGATCGCGTCCAATATGCGATGCCGAGCAGGAGCCACGCGATGAGGGAAGTAAAGAAGGTCGCGAACGTGAGGATCGCTGCGGCGGACCATTCCAGCCGCACTTCTCCGGTTAGGCCGCTCACCGCAAACAGAGCGGCGCTTGCGGTGAAGAGCGCGGCGATCTTGACGTCTTGTGTCGCAATCTCGTCAAGTTGCTCTTGAACTCGCTGACGAGTTTCCGACAGCAGGTAGCCTCTCGCATCTACGTCGAAGTCGCGGGCTGGCCAACCATCTTCCCGCAGTTCACTTCCCGGCATCGTCGCCTTACCCTCGCGCCGGTCGAAACACCGGCAACGTGATTTCGTCAGTGGCCTTGCGGAAGTCGACTTCGACGGGGAGGTCGCAACTGACGTCCGCGTCGTCGACATCGACCAGGGTCGAGTACATGTAGGGACCCTCTTCGAGCTTGATCAGGGCGACGGTGTAGGGGTACTCGTCGGGCGACCAGCCGGGGAAGTACTTCTGCCACA
>JAPPBK010000059.1 GCA_026705105.1 Chloroflexota bacterium
CACGGACACAGGGAACGGCTGTTCAGCGACAGCTCCTGAGGTTGGCATAGTTCGTACCGACTCGCGGGCAGGTTCGTGCTGAGGAGGAATCGGCCGAGGAACCTCAGGAAGTCACCCGTTCGGGGCTCGGTTCGCTAAGGCCGTTCGTCAACCAGACTCGGCATGTGCAGTTGCGGAGGCGCTGACCAGTGAGACACTTAACCGTCGACACGAACCTCGGACAGTTGAGCCTGCCAGAGGAACTCATCCTGCTACTGCTCAACGAGGAGAGCGGCTATTTTCGCCAGGTGCCGGGGTGGAACCTCAACTGTGCGGTCGTCGGCGCCGCGCTCGCTGAGCTATCGCTTCTTGGCCGAATCGACACGGATCTCACCTCACTGATTGTGCTCGACCGCACCGAGACCGGCGATCCCGCGTTGGACCCTCTGCTGATTGAAATCGCAGATGATCCGTCGGTGCATAACGCGCAGTTCTGGGTCGAGCGGCTCGCTGCCCAGGCCGAGTCGATCATAGACCTAACTCTGGCTCGACTGGTCGAACTGGAAATCCTTCAGCACCACGACGGGGACTATTGGTCTTTGGGTCGAAGGGCTTGGCGTTCCGAAGGGCACGTCAGCCCAGATGGCGACACTGCAGCCCAGTTCGTCAAGTCCCGAATCGCTCGGGTGATCTTGGACGAAGAGATTCCCGAACCGCGAGACGTGATCATCATCTCACTGGCCAACACTTGCGATGTGCTTCGGCTTGTGTTCCAGCTGGACGAACTGTCTGAACGGCGCATCGAACTGATCTGCAAGATGGACCTGATCGGGCGGTCGATTTCCCAGGCGGTCGCTGAGACGCTTGTCGCCCCGCTGGTGCGGCGAGGTGGCTTGGCGCGAACGATCCCTTCGGTCCCGTTGCACAAGCTGTTGCTCAACCGCCAGCTTCGCAGCGGCAACCTGGCGGCGATCATCGCGGGCCTAGCCGAGGAATATGGACCTGTGTTTCAGATTCGCATCCCATCGAGAGAACCGATGACATGCCTGGCGGGTCCCGAGGTAAACCGCTGGGCCCATCGCTACGGCCGCATGTACCTGACCGCCGGCGATTACCTCCGAGACTTCGAAGAAGTGTACGGAGCGCACGGAATCCTTCCAGCTCTGGACGGTGCTCATCACTACCGCTTCCGCAAGGCGATGTCGCCGGCCTACTCGCGCAAAAGACTGGAGGGGCAACTCGACACGCTCTTCCACCAGGCCCGCAGCTTCATGGACGGCTGGACGGTTGGCGATAGGTTGCCGCTGGCAGAGATGTGCCGGCAGCTGACTTATACGGAACTCTCACCGATCGCGGCTGGCGTCGAGTCCCAGGACATCATCGGCGATCTGATCGCCTACAAGGAACGAGCGCTCGCCACCCACGTAGTCAAAGTGCTGCCCAAATGGTTGCTGCGAACGCCGAGCATGAGACGGAAAGCAGGGGCCATCGACGAGCTCGTCAACCGCGTACAACGCACGCATACCCGAACGCAGCGCGTCGGCCGACCACGGGATATGGTCGACGACCTGCTCAGTTTGCACTCGAATGATCCTCAGCTCTTGCCGGAGACGAATCTGCGATTCTTCCTCTCGGCCCCCTTGCTTGTCGGCATTTACCTCGCCGATGCTCTCGCATTCGCCGTCCACGCGATGGTTACCCAGCCCGAGATCTATGGGCGAATCCAGAACGAAGCCGACGCCATGTTTGACCACGGGGAGCCAACTGCAGCCGACTTCACCGACGACATGCCTGATGTCACTAACCGTTTCATCAAGGAGGTGTTGCGGGTCTATCCGGTCGTTCCGGTTTCGATGCGCAAGGTCTCAAACACAGCGGTAGTGGAGGGATACGAGTTGCCCGTTGGGACCCACGTCTACATCGCGCAGTCGGCCTCGCACTACATGAACGACGTGTTCCCCGAGCCTGAGCGATTCGATATTGACAGGTACCTCCCTGATCGGCAAGAGGATCTGAGTCCCGGGTACGCTCCGTACGGACTGGGCACGCACACCTGCCTTGGCTCTCGCTGGGCCGAGCTGCAGATCGCAGTCAACCTGTTGATGCTCACACACCACTTCCGCTTGAGCACCGATCCTGCGGGCCCGCGGCTGCAAATCAACCCGTTCCCCTCGCTCTCGCCAGGCAAGAAGCTGAAGCTCGTGATCGCCGAACAACGTAACGAGATCCGGTTGGGGGACGCACCTGACAGCTTGGCGCCCGCCGTAGGCTGCCCTGTCTTGCACTGAATCCCATACAGGATTTAGGAGGGGGTCGATTCCCCCTCGTGGCGCTTCTGCATGTCGTCGATTGCCTCGTCCAGCTCTTGCCACAAGCGCTCCAAGCTCGAGCGCAACCGCATGTTCTGGTAGGCGCCCCAGATCGTCATCATTGGTGGCACCAGGACGGTGGATACGACCAGCGCGTAGACGATCGCAAACGCAGCGGTGATCCCGAACTCTTGCGTTGCCTCCACCGGCGACAAGACGAGCACGCCGAGACCGAGTGCTGTCGTCAGCGCCGATCCCAGAAGCGCGGAGCCGGTCATCGCGAGCGTACGGATTGCCGCCTGCTCCGGATTGCGCAGGCGCGAGAACTCTTCACGGTAGCGGTGGATCACATGGATCGTGTAGTCCACACCGATACCGACTGAGAGCGCAGTGATCATCGAGGTGACCAGGGTGTAGGGAATGTTCAGTAGCGCCATCGTGCCCAGCACCCAGAGCAGGGCGAGCGCGATGGGCGCGACCGCGATCACGGCCAACACTGGCTGCCGCAAAGTCATCCAGAAGAACGCAACCAGAATGAGCAGTGCAACCACAATCGTGGTCGAGATCGACTGGGTCTGGCGGCTAGTGATCTCGTCGGTTATCGCCACTGAGACGATACTCTCGGAGGCCGCTGTGATGGCCTCGTCGTCTCCGCGCCAGATGGCCTCGATCTCGTCCTGGATCCGCTTGGTGCGATCATGATCGAGCGATTGCGCTGGAAACTGCAACAGGATCGTGTCGATCCCGAGCGGGTCGTTTACCAGGTGCCCAGCGACCATGGGATCAGCACGCTCGAGTTCGTCGAGGAATGCTTGCATCTGTCCAGGATCGATCCCCAGCTGATTGCTGGCTTCGTCGAACAGCATGGCAAGGCGGGCATCGTAACGGTCGCCCGGCTCGCCGCTGTCGTCGATCCAGTCAAAGACCAGTGGCTCGTATGAATTCTCAATCGGCCCGACGGCGGCGAGCGGGCGGCGTCGCTCGTCTTCGAAAGCGAGTCTCAGGTCTCGCAAGTTGAGCAGGGTCGTTGTCTCGGTCGCTTCGGCCTGGATCAGCACATTGACCAATTGGGTCGAACCTCCGACTGCCTGTTCGACCGTGTCAAGGTCCTGTACCACTGATTGGTCCTGGGCAAGAATGTCGCGGATGCTGAACCTCGACTCGATCCCGGTTGCGGCGACAGCCAGCCCGATGGTCAGAGCAACGATGGCGATGACGTAAGGCGCCGGCCGGTGCGTGACGGAGCGACCGAGCGCTTCGGCTACGCGACCAAGCCCGGGCAGTGCCTCGGCCACCAGCCGCGGTGGACCCAGCGCGCCCTTCGCCTCGCGCCGACGATCCAGGATCACCCGCGAGGCCGGGATCAATGTCAGCATCACGATCAGGCTCATGCCCACGCCGAACCCGGAGACGATACCGAAGTCATCGACCGCCGGGATGGGTGAGATCACGGCTGCGAGAAAGCTGACGACGGTCGTGACGGCCGCCAGGGTCAGCGGCACCAGCACATGTCTCAGGCCCGACCGCACAGCTTCCAGAGCTGAAGCCTCGACCATACGCTGTTCGCGGTAGTGGGAGACCGCCTGGATCGCATAGTCCACGCCGAGGCTGATCACGATGATCGGGATCATGATCGTGATGCCGTTGGGCGGTCCCGTCAATCCCAACCCGCGCGGGCCTAGCCACCCCTCCACTCCAAGAACCCAGATCACCGATATCAGTAGGCCGCCCACGGTGAGCAACAGATCGGAGATCGAGCGCAAGAACAACATCACCAGGACGGCGATCACGATGAGCGCGGCCCCGATCAATGGCCCGATCTGATCGCGCGAGGCTTGATACGCATCCTCGATCAGCGTTGACGACAGGCTGCTGACCTCTAGCACGCCGGCATCGTTGGATGCCAAGTCATGGATCAGACGCTCGGCGTCCTGGATCTGCTCGTCGCTCGTGTCGCGAAGCCGAAACGTGGCAACCGCGATCTGTGTGCCGACGGCATCCACGCCGGTCAGCGAGTTCAGCGCGTCCCGAATCTCCGGGGCCGCGCTTGCCTGGTCGATCTGTTCCTGCGAGACGGATCCGAGCCGGTCCGTTCCAAGCGCCGTCCTGATCAGCAGCGCGGGCGACACAATCGCATCGGTACCGAGCAAGAGCGCCTCTACTTCTGGCTCGCCGGAGATGCGACCGATGAGCGAGTCCATCTGCGTGAGGCCGGCGGGCGTGAGCACCTGACCGCGGAACACCAGCGTCGTCGTGCTCACCTGGCCCGATGCCGGGAATTGCTCGTCTATCTCCTCCATTGCCTCAAGGATTGGGCTGTCGGGGGGGAAGAATCCTTCGGTGTCTACGAGCGGTGCGCGAAGGCTCATCCCGGCGGCAAGGATCACTGTGACCACGAGCAATGCGGCGAGGACGACCCAAGGACGGCTCGTGACCAGGCGGCTTAGCTTGTCCAGGAGCCAGTTCATAGCGGCAGACAGTCAACAGAGTCGCCGCGAACGGCGAGAGCCA
>JAPPBK010000345.1 GCA_026705105.1 Chloroflexota bacterium
GCTGAAGACGATGCTGTACTTCGCGATCGGCGAGTCTCGCTTTCGGCACGTAGGTCTGGCGAACCGACCTAACCTGGAAGACGGTTGGAAAAGGGCGGTTGCAGGATTGCAGTTCGCAATGAACGTATTGAGCAGCAATCTAAAGATTGACAATAGCGAACTACTGTCGTCCCACTTTCTCGCTATCGCCTTGGCAACCTTCGGGGACGCCAACAAATTTACAGCTGCTGGGAGCGGCATGTCCCGGCTTGAGCGGTGGGCTCTCCTAGCGAACGCCAAAGGTCGCTACTCTCGAGGAGCCACGGAGACCGTGCTCGAACAAGACCTGGCATCCATTCAGCGGGACCAGCCCGAGAGGGCTTTGCTTGAGAATCTCGAAGGTCAGGTAGGCAACCTTTCGATCACCGCGACCGAACTGGCCAACCTCTCTGCTAGGAGTCCTCAATTCCGGATGATGTTCCTTGCGTTCCGAGAGGCAGGTGCTTGTGATTGGCGGGATCGGTTACGCATCTCCCTGGTGCACAGTGGAGGTCGGCACCGAATTGAGCGACACCACTTCTTTCCCCAGAAGGTGCTGCGTGCGAGCGGTCGACAGAAGAGCGAGATTGACCACGGCGCCAATCTGGCATTCATAAGTGCTCGGACGAACAAGTGGATTGCTGACCGACCTCCGAGCGAGTACATTCCGATCCTGATTGCAGAGCGTTCAGAAGATGAGATTCTGCGCGAGCTCGACAAGCAGTGCATTCCAACCGATCCCAACCTGTGGCTGGTCGAAAACTACGACGATTATCTCGTCCGACGTCGTGAACTCATCGCGGACAGGCTCAATGAGCACATCAACGCGGGTCGCGACTAGATGCCCGAAGGTACGACGCTTCGATAGTCAGGATTCCGGCAGAGAGCTGTTTGCTTAGCCGTGTGTGGAAACAGCCTGCATCCCAGGGCCGACTTACGGTCGCCGGTCCAAAGCCTGTGCCTCTTCTCCTTCGACGATGCCCAGCACGTCGTTGAAGTGCGAGTCAAGCCAGCCTAGGACCTCTCGTTCCTCTGCGTCCGCCGCGAGAAGCGCCACGGCTTGATGGCGAACCTCCATGGCGAAACCCTCAGAGCCAAGACTGGGAAGCCACAGCACAACGGGATGAAGTCCCCGATCGCGGTACGACAAGACTTCTTCGTCTGATGGCAAACCCAACTTCGGGCGAGCTTCGTTCGACATCCCAACTCCTTCGGTAGGGCTACGTCGATGCCCCGTTCGAGCTTCCCTCTCGCGAAGTCAACACCGCGATCGAGGCGGTGAAGCCGTGGAGGTAGTTTTCGCCTCCGACCGGGCCGATCTCTCCGTTGCAGAAGAAGCCGGCGGTCGGGACGGGACCAAAGATCTCGGACAACGCCGAAGCGTCGTGGTCCGGCTCGCCGAACAGGCCGCGCCCGCGCCCGTTGCAGGAGCAGAGCAGCGCGCCCAGGACTTCCTCCTCCGGTTCCAGCGCCTCTCGCAGGTCCACGAGGCGCGCGCGTAGATCGTCATCTGCGGCCTGGGCGTCGCGGTACTGGAACTGCAGCGTCTGGCCGATCCGGGGGATCGCGTTGATCGCCACCACGCCCGACTCGCGGTCGGCGCCCATGACGTTGCGGATCAGGAAATCACCGCGCTCGTGAATGTCCTTGTACTCGTCCATGGCCAGGCCGACAAGCAGGTTGCGCGCCGCCCGTTCTCGGGTCGCGTCGTCGAGGCCGACGAGCGTCTCCTGCAGCACCTCCAGCGCGGGTCGCGAACCGAGCGTCTTGACCGTGTTGGCCTCGCACTCGGTCACGATCCAGGGCTGACCCAGCGGCTCGGCGCCCTGGGCCACGACCGGACGCACCGAGACTCCGCTCAGACCCATCATCGCGGCGCCACTCATCAGCACCTGGTCGTCGATGAACACGGCGCAGCCCTCCTGTTGGCGATGCGAGGAGGCCATCCCGCCCAGCAAGACGACCTCCGGGCGCAGTTGTTGCAGGTGTCCGACCAAGCGGTCGGTCATGATCGTGAACGGGTTGCTGAACATCAGCCACACCTCGGGACCATCCTGGATGGGCGCGAAGACGCTGTCGTCCATTCGCTCGGGGTCGATCGGCAGCGAACTGAACTCGGCGTCCGGCAAGCAGAACCCGAGCGCCGCGATCGCCGAGCCTTCCTCCGCCTCGAGCGAAGAGCCAATCACACTCTGCCCCGATGCACCGATCAGATGCCGCGCTCCGGTGGCCTCGCGGAGGCGACCAATGATCTCCTCGTAGTGGCCGGCAAAGCGGGAATCGACGAAGACCAGGAGCAGATCGGGTGTCGCGGACAGATCGATCCCGTCGAGCGCCGTCTGACAGGCCGCTTCCCATTCCGCCTCAAACCCGACCGCTGCGGACGCTCCCGAACGACCTGCGCGCACCGTTGCCTGGCCGGGGCCGGAAGATCGGCGCTCCGCCCGGCCGGATGTTGACTGTAGGTTAGACATCGCACGGGTCCCTTCTTCGGGGATGCAGCTAACAGTCCAAAGGTTACTCTGCCAGTATGCCGACAATGACTGATATGACTGCGCCCGACGATTCATCAGACTTATCCGACCTTCCCGACTCTTCATTGGGCGAGATAGCCGAAGCGGCGAGGTCACTTGCGCAGCAGGGAGGCGACATCCTCCTCGACCGTTTCCATGCCGCGATTGAGGTCTCGTTCAAAGGCCAGAACGCACACGATCCAGTCACCGAAGTCGATCATGCCATCGAAGACCTGATCCGCGACGAAGTGCATCAGCACTTCCCCAGTCATGGCGTCCTGGGCGAGGAACGCGACAACGGCGGCCCGACCGATGCGGAGATCGTCTGGGTCATCGACCCGCTCGACGGGACATCGAACTTCATCAACGGCATCGGTTTGTTCGCCTGCTCGATCGGCGTGCTGCATCGAGGTCGACCGGTTGCCGGAGCTCTGTGGCTGCCCTCGAATCGATTTCTCCGGCCCGGGGTCTATCACGCCAAGGCCGGCAGTCCGCTGATGTTCAACGACAGGCCGTTCGGCAGCGACAGTCCGGACCTGCAGGCCGCGTCCCGCCTGAGCACGGTGCCCGCCGGAACCGGCGGCGTGACCGGCCCCGCCGGCCGGCGCTTCGGTATCGCCCGGACCTTCGGCAGCACGGCGACCGAGTTGGCGCTCGCAGCCGAAGGCTCGGTGCAAATGGCGCTGTTCGAAGGATCACGAATCTGGGATGTCGCCGGCGGCGTCGCCCTCTGCATCGCCGCCGGACGAGCGGTCTACACAAGGGCCCGTCGAAGCGACGAGCCGTGGCGCCGCTTCACGCGATTCTGCGACCGCATCGACGGCCATGTCTCGATGGAGCAGTTGCGTCGCTGGAGCGATCCGCTGGTCGCGGGCGACGAAGACGTGCTGCCCGACTCGGCCAACGCGCTGGGCAAGGAACAGAGCGTCACCGCCACTGCTCGCCGGGCGGCCGTCAAGAGTGTGAAGCGCGCCTTCCCCAACCTGCCGCTACCGTCGTATCCCTAACCCGACCCCGATCAGGCGTGCACGACGGGCAGCACCTCGTCGAACAGACGCTGCGACTGGTACATGATTGCCTCGTCGCCGCGAGCGACGGGGCGCATGATGAACTTACTGACCCCCGCGGCGCGGTACTCGTTGACACGGCGCAGGATGTCCTCGGCCGTCCCCACGGAGTAGAAGGCGGCGGGGTCCACGTCCGGCAGTCGGCGCTTGATTGCGGTGATGCTGTCCTGGACATCGGCGTCGTCCCACGAGCCGAAGTGGTAGGCGAAGCCGGCGCCGAAGTGATCCGGCTCGTAGTCCGTGCGTCCCGCCTCGGCAAGCGCGGCCTTGATCTGCTCGATGATCGGCCCCACCTCGTGCGCCGACTGGACGCCCGCGACCCAGCCTGTGCCGATCCGCGCTGTGCGGCGAATCGCCGCCTTGCTGTGCCCGCCGATCCAGAGCGGCAGCGGATCCTGCACCGGCTTCGGTGAGATCGCGGCGTTGTCGTAGGTGAAGTGCTCGCCGTGGTAGGTGAACGACTCCTCGTTCCACAATCCCTGGATGATGTCCAGCATCTCGTCGGCGATCGGCGCGCGGCCGCGCAGCTGACGATTGGTGACGTTCCACTCGGGCGCAAACGCGCCGCCGACGCCGAACGCGGGCAGCATCCGCCCGTTGGAGAGGAAGTCGATCGTCGCGCACTGCTTGGCAAGCACCAGCGGGTCGCGGAAGCCGACGACCACCACGTTCATGCCGAACTTGAGATTCTCCGTCCTCGAGGCCAGCGCCGCCATGAAGGTCATCGTCTCGAGGATTGGCTCACGCGAGATCAGGCGATCGGTCTGCCAGATCGAGTCGACGTCGTTGTCCTCGCAGAGGTCGATCCAACGCCACATGGTGGCAACGTCGGAGAACGGGAAGTTGGCCAGGCCCATGCCAATACGGTCGCTCATGGTCGGTTCCTTTGCTGCATCAGAGTCCTCAAGCGCTCATCCTGAACAGTGGGTCGCGCCTGGTTTCCGTAGGATAACCAGCGGCTCACCTGTCGAACCGCAACAGCCGCCGCAAACGCCGCACCTTCGTGAAACCATCAGACCGGCAGCTGAGAAACGGCGTCGCAAGCGCAATAGCGGTGTCGATCACGTCCGCCTCGGCTTCGCCGATTCGCTGCTTGAGTCGCGAGCGGCGGACTGTCTGGATCTTGTCGACCATAAGCCAGCTTGGGCGCTCAAGGCCATTCTTGAGAGTTGGCCGAATCGGAACTCGCAACAG
>JAPPBK010000057.1 GCA_026705105.1 Chloroflexota bacterium
CGATCAACCTGCGGGACGCTACGGGCATCCCACAGGATCGCGAAAGGCTGTTTCTGGTCGCGGCGTCACAGGTGCACTTCGACTACAACCCTTTCCGGGACATGTCCCTTCCAATATCACCACCGCCCACGAGTGAAGCCACGGTGCACGATATCGTGGATCGGTCCATCAAATCTGCCGCAGACGCCTATCTGCCCGAGGACAACCAGTACCACAAGATGATCTCACGAGAAATGGCACGGGGACAGTCCACAGACAATCTCTATCAGCTCCGTCGCAACTACGTCCGCGAGAAGAAGGACGGAGCCTGCCCAACCCTCACGGCGAACATGGGACTTGGTGGACACAACGTGCCGTTCGTGCGAGACCGATGGGGCATTCGCCGCTTGAGCGTGACGGAAGTGGCCCAGCTGCAGGGATTCGACCCAGATCCAGATCTGTTTCCGGAAGTTGTTCCGCAAGTAGATCGTTACAGACTCCTAGGCAATGCTGCTTGCCCGGGATTAGCGGAGTTAGCGGCATTGTGCTGCCTTCGTGTTCTGGCGGAGTGTGAGTGATGACCGACATCGGCTGGAAGTTCCCTCGTACAGACGGCGGCGTCGAAAGCGGCATCAACGACGCTGGCATTGTCACGTTTGACGGCGCTCCGCTACCAAGCCTCGCGCGCGAAGTCATTCAAAACTCCGTGGACGCTCGCGACAATCTGGCAGAACCGGTCCATATCACGTTCGAGCTTCGACCCGTACCGACGAGTGAGATTGGCGGGAACCAACTGGCCCAGCATCTCGACGAGTGCATTGTCGACTGGAGCTCTGATCAGAAGGCTCGCGATGCGCTGCAGAACGCTCGCTCAACTCTCGACAATGACGAGGTCAATCTGCTGGGTGTGCTCGACAGAAACACGACGGGCCTCCTCGGCGAGACTTGGCGCGGCCTCGTTAAGGTGACAGGGGCTAGCTTCAAGCGGAGTGATGATGCTGGCGGATCGTTCGGAGTCGGCAAGGCGGCTCCGTTCACCGTGTCCCCGCTTCGAGCGGTGTTCTACTGGTCCGCTTTCCGGGAAGAAGGCCGAACAGTCGAGCAGTTCCAAGGCAAGGCCGTTCTCGTCTCTCACACGCATGACTTTGGCGAAGGGCCGGAGACTACGCAAAACGTGGGCTTCTACGGCCTTCCTGACGGATGCCAAGCACTGCGTACTGACATTCCCTCTGTCTTTCGACATACCGAGAGCGGCCGACCAGTGCAAGGTACTGCGGTGTGGGTCGCTGGCTTCAAACCCGATCAACACGGAGAGCAATGGCAAACTGCGGTACGACGAAGCGTCTTGGAGAACTTCTTCTACGCGATCCACCAGAACGACCTTGAGGTGCTACTCGAACCGGGCGGCGATAACGACGTATTGAACAGCGGCACACTGTCAAGGCAGTTTGATCTACTCGTTGACCCGGACGAGGATTTAGAGGACGGCGACGCGATAGACCGGGCCCGCTTGTATTGGGAGCTCGTCCGTAGCGGACCTCCGACTGTCGAGACGCTTGTGGCCGACTTAGGAAGCATCAAAATCTGGATCGCTACAGAGGAGGATCTCCCGGACCGAACCTTGCCAAATCGAGTTGCGCTGATCCGAGGTACGGGGATGGTCGTTACCGACCAACAAGAAGGACACCGATTCCGCGGCTTACGAGACTATGTTGCGGTCTGCGTTATCGAAGATGAAGAAGCAAACAGGCTCTTGCGGAGAATGGAGAACCCGGCGCACGACAAGTTCGAGTACCAGCGGCTGCCCGATCACGAACAAGATCGAGGACGGCTTGCGTTGGACAGGTTGAGGAAGGCCATACGCGAACAACTCGGGATCTTCGCGGCACGCCCAGAGATTGAAGTCAGCGACGTCATTGACGAACTGACTGAGTATCTGTTTGATGATCGCCCTGGGCCGTTCGACGGGGTAACCAACCGAGACGGAGCTGAGGCTGCCTTCGGGCAAGTAGGCGCCATCACGCGCAGACAGCCAAGGTTGCGCGTTCGTCCTCAGGTGACACTGAGTCGCGAGGAGGAAGATCTGGACGGCGGGGACGGCGACGACTCAGGCGAAGTTGGCGGTGCACGTCAAGGTCCCGGAGGCGGTGTTCCAGGCGAGAATGGCAACGGCGGGGGCGCGGGTGAAGGCGACGGTTCTGGTGGTACAGGGAGACGCGGTGGATCAAGAGGGAGGCAGCTCGTAGAACTAGAAGACGTTCGGGTGCTTCATGATCCGACAAATCCAAAGAAGGCCACAGTTCTGTTCACCGCGCCTGCAACTCTGAGCGCCAGGCTGCTGATCGATGAAGCGGGGGATGCGTCGGCGATCCAGCGCGAGGATCTATCTGTCTTCGATGAGCATGGTGAACTCTTGAACGACGCCTACCGTACGTTCGAGGCTGGCGTTCGCTACGCGTTGACCATCTCAGGTGAGCATCCACTTTCGGATGCCGCCTGGCAGGTGGCGGCCGTCGTGGAGGACAGAGCATGAGATTTGTCAAGTCTAAGTCTTGGCCATGGCCGGTCTTGCGGCCCTACAGCCATGACTATCCACGCAGTGAGTTCCAGAGTTTCGTCGACCTAGACAAGCTGGAGGGCTCCACGCAGCTTCGCATAAGAGCGGAGTTTTACCTCGGGGACCGGAATCTGCGCCAGTTGATCGAGAAAGATCGAGCGAGATTCGCACTGTTAGTCAGTTGCTCGACTACGCACTCTCGTCGCTATCTCGAGTCGGGGTCATCGCCGATCGAGTGGTATTCCGAGAACGGATGGCTAACCGGGCGGGTCGAAATCACCCCCTTCATCGTCGCGCATCGCCAAATCGACAGCTTCCGAACATCAAACTGGCACGAGGACTATGCCGACCGATCTTTCTCCATTGAGGCTGGATGCGTGCTGGCCGTGGACAAGCCGTCGGTTCATTGGATTGAACCGGCGAACGAAACCCCGATCTCGTCCATCTTCCAGATTGCGCAGGATCAATCGGTCGAGCGTGGCACGTGGAAGTGCGACCTCCATCGCGACCCCGACTTTGTGACGCTGTTGCTGCATCCAGATGACTACGCACTCTTCCAGGATGCGCGACGGCAAGCGAGTCGAATGCAGACCGCAATGTACATCATGAACGGCATCTATCTTCCAGCCCTTGCTTGGCTGTTGGTGGAGGCTGATCGCGCTGGCGAGGAAGAGCTGGGCGAGCGCCGTTGGTTTGACGCACTCAACTCAGCGCTCTCAAGGGCGGAGTGCTCAAATGTAGGTACCGAAGACGCCGATCGTCTGCTTGATGCACAGAGAATCCTACAGAGACCGTTTGGCAGACTTCCTCTGCTGCATGGACTGGAGCACTAGAAGTGCCCATGCTGCAGTACTACACATCTGAGGCCGTGCTCGAACTCCGCGACTACGTTCGCGATCGTATTGACTGGTACTTTGATCCGACTTCCCCGCCTATCGAGTTTTCGACCGTCGCTCCACGCAGAGACACGAAACTGGAGACACAGGCTTGGGCACAACAACTCGTCGTCAATGAACGCACGCCCGGCCAATCAGACGCAGCCAACGCAGTCGTTGTTTACTCGGCTATGGCCGACCTAACCCCGCATCAGGCATCGGAAGATCGCTTGTGGACGTATCTGTGTCACAATGAAGGGCGAGCTTATGTCGCGCAGCGATGGTTGCGAGGATACTCGTCGGAATCCGCGCACGTTGTGGATCGAATCGTCAATCACTTCTTCGTCCGAGGCAACAGGTCCCTCATTCGCGACAACGGCCTTTCGCGGCTCTGGTGGCTTGGCGCGATTGCTCACAGGATCGATCCTGAAGCTCCTCGCCGATTCCTCGATACTCTCCTGTACAGGCAGGACGTTCGCTCCGCGTTGATCGAGCGTCCCAGCGTATCAATGAATGATGGGGTCCTCAGGGCCATCTACGCGGTCATGCGCGAGGACTTCGACACCGAGGAGAAGGCGCTGTTCCGACGAGAAGCGTTTCGAGAGTGGATGAAGAACCTCAATAGGCGTGGCGGGGTCATCCTCCTTGATGCCGTTCCTGCAAATCAGCTTGACTCGCTCATTCGCCGCGAAGCAGATCGGGCATTGGAACTAACGGCGTGACGGACAACCTGACCCCTGATCAGCGCTCTTACTGCATGTCGCAAATTCGATCGAAAGATATGTCGCCTGAGCTGGCTGTACGGTCGATGACCCACCGCATGGGGCATCGATATCGACTTCATCGGCGGGACTTGCCTGGCAAGCCCGACCTTACGCTGGCCAAACACCGCGCAGTAATATTCGTGCACGGTTGCTTCTGGCACTGGCATTCGGACCCCAACTGTCCCATAGCCGGATTGCCGAAGTCCAATCTTGCCTACTGGGGTCCGAAGCTCGCCCGCACTCGCGAACGCGATGAGGAGCATATGGCTCAGCTCAGCGAACTTGGCTGGCGAGCGCTTGTGATCTGGGAGTGCGCACTCCGTTCTCCTGAATCGGTACTGAGCAGCATTGACACTTTTCTCTCCGCCTGACGGCGGGGGGAGAGGGGAGTGGAGCGGGTCCCTGCGTGAAGCAGGGACTGGGGCTCAGGCGTCCTGGAAGACCGGGCGGCGTTTCTCCATGAAGGCGGTTCGACCTTCTTTGTAGTCATTGGAGGCGAAGCAGGCTTGGACGAGGCGGTCGACTTCGTCGAGGTTTCGGCGGTCGGGGTCTTTGGGGATTTCCTGGATGGCTCGGCGGATGGCTCGGATGGTTTTGGGGGCGTTCTGGGCGA
>JAPPBK010000112.1 GCA_026705105.1 Chloroflexota bacterium
GGATCGATCCACACTGCGCCATCGCGGAGTTTGAGACGTCCGCTGGCTTTGACAGATGCGGTACCGCTGCGGATACGGCCAGCTCGGGCAGGCTGCCAAGACCAGTCCTCTTCTCCAAGATTTGCAAGCATTGCCGCGACTACGCGGGTTGGTTCGTGTTGGAGGCGGGCGACACTCTCTGTCTCGTCGATTTGGAACTGCACAACAATGAACCATCCAGGGCGAGGTCCGTGCGACTGCCAGCTTCCATCGCTGCGGCTCGCCTTGACCTCGAGCCCGACCCCTCGCTGCACGGTGTCGTTCGGATAGCGGCCATGAGGAATCAAGTCGGGGTAACCGTTGTGATACCGATTGACAACTAGACTCCCGCTTCGAGCTTCTGCCAGTCGGGTCGTAATCGTCCTACTGATCAAGCCGGAAAACGACGCCCGATCCAGTAGGTCTTCAAGCGGCTCATAGGCAGACTCGTGCAGGACCACGTTGAGCTGGTGTAGCAGGTCTTGCACATCTTCGATTGCTCTGAGCACGTGGCGAGGCTGGAGCCCGTAGGACAGGGGCTCAGGCAAGCTAGAAGAGTCGACCAGTCCCTCAGGGTCTGGCGATACAGGATAGAGAAACCGCAGGTCGTGTCCACTCTCTGGACTCATGCTGCTACAGCCTCGAGAGGGGCGGGATAGCGTCGCAAGCGAGTTCCCAGTACTGAGGATCGATCTCGGTACCAATCCCCGAGACGCCGACGGCCTCCGCGGCCGCCAAGGTCGTTGCGCAGCCTGCGAAGGGATCGAGGACGACTCCGTCGTCGGCGGGCAGTGAAGCGCGAATGAGCTGCCGCAGGAAGGCTTGCGGCTTGGCCGTGGGGTGCGACGCCAACTCGCGCTCCCGCGCGGGCGTCTTGCCGCTTTCGATGACATCCAGAAAAGGAGTCTGCTCGGACAATCTCCTCAGTCCTCCTACCCCCCATCTCCGTAGATTGGCCGCGACTGTCGACTCAGAGAGGGGCCGACGATAGAGACCCCACGGCTCCCAGCACGAGCGCGGCATCGTACTGACTTCGGAGAACTCCTCATGAGCGCCCTTGGGCCGATCGCCACCGCGCAAGGTTCGCACCAGACGGACAATCTCGCCTCGCCGCTCGAAGCCGGCGGACTCCATCGCCGTGGCGACGATTGGAGACATCAGCGAGTTGCTGGCGATAAACACGTGACCGCCCGGACGAAGTACTGGCATCAGCAATTCAGCCCACTCTTTGAAGAACACTCTGAGTTCGGCTCGATCAGTAGAGGTGTTGACCGTAAATCGCGGCAACGGCATTCGCTGTGCCCCGTCGAATGAGGGCGGCAGCCGCCAGACACCGCCGCGGCCGTTGCGCAACTTTGCCACCTCGCGCGGTTGGTACTCGTGTAGCCCGTACGGTGGATCGGTCACGACGGCATGAACGCTGTCATGCACTGCCTCCCGCAGCCAGGTTCGACAATCTGCTAGGTGCAGAGTCTGATTGCCATACCGGAACGGTGCCCGTGCAGGAGCGAACGATGCCAAGCGGGCCTGTTCCTCGACTCGTTGCGTTGCCACGACTGCCGTCCAATCTAGAACCAATGCACGCAGTATAGCTGCCGTGTCGGAACAAACTTCAATCGTCTGGGCCAAGGCTGCGGCGGAGCAGGGCTCTGGGGGTGGCGCTGAGGCCTCGCCATTGCTGGTGCAGCAGGCGGCTGGGACCGATGTTGCTGAGCCTCGGGTAAGGCCTCAGCTCGGTCGCGGTTGCACCCGACTCGAGTGCCGCCCGCAGGTCGGCCTGGCCCTGGCCCTCAAAGGTGGTCACGGCTGAGCCGACCTGTTCGTGGAAGTGCGCGTCGGAGCCGCCCGTGATGGGCAGGTTCCAGCGGCGGTTGGCCTCGATCACGCCGTCGCGACGCCAGCGCGCGAACGGGATCGGATTCGCGGTCTCGACGGCGAGGATCGGCGCGGCGTCGCCGCTGCGCTCCGGCGCGAGGTCCCGCACGAGACGATCGATCTCGCCGACCTTGAGCGCGGGTGGAAAGAGCGCAGCCGGATGCGCGATCACGGCCACGCCGCCTTGCTTCCAGATCGCTTCGACGGTGGCGGCGGCGCTGCGAAAGAAGGGAATCGGCTCCTCGATCCAGAGGGCGAGGATGTGTCCGTGCCGGCTGGTCACCTCGCTGCCGACGATCACTTCGACGGGGTGATTGGCTCGAGCGGCGGCTTCGCGGGCGAGCAGCGCGCCACGCGTTTGATCGTGATCGGTGATGGCAACGATGTCCACGCCCTTGCTGTGGGCGGCGTTGAGAATCGTGAGCGCGTCGTCCATGCCGTCGGATTCCTCGGTGTGAATCTGCAGGTCGGCGCGTCCGGTCGCGGCGTCGGATTCCGTCATCTGCTCGCCTCCGCCGGGTGTTCGCGAGGATGCGGATCGTCCCAGGGTGTGTCACGGCAGGGCGCCCAGGGCGACTCGGCGACGCGCCAGAGGTGCGCGTGCTCGGCGATGATCGGCTCGAAGAGTCGCGCGAGACCGGCGATGTTGGTGCGCGTGTCGAGGGCGCGATTGCCTTTGAGCAATAGCTCTAGCGGCGGCATAAAGGTCACGTCGAACTGGAGCCGGTCAGGTCCCGACCGGCGGACCGCGAATAGCGGCAGCACCTCCGCCTCGGCGCGGATCGCGAGGTCAATCGCGCCTGCCGGAAAACGCGCCTGTCGACCGAAGAAGGGTACGCAAGCGCCGCCGCCCTGTCGGTCGCGGTCCCAGAGGACGCAGACCACGCCGCCCGCTCGCAGTGTGCGTAGGGCGGACGCGACGCCGGTCTGCGTGGCGGTCAGGAATTCGATGCCGACCGCGGCGCGGGCCGCGTTGACCGCGTCAAGATGACGCGGATCCTCGAGCCGCTCGACCAGCGCGACGGCCGGAATCTCGAGCGCGGCCAGCGCCTTGACCGCGACTTCGGGGTTGGAGATGTGCGCGGTGGTCAGCACGACGCCGCGTCCCGACCGGTGCGCGTCAAGCAGATGATCGAGGCCGCTGACGTGGAGGTGTCGTTCCAGTACCTGTTTTGGTGTGATTGAGGGCAGGACCGCGAGGTCGACGTAGTAGCGGGCGGTCTCCGCGAACACCTCGGAGGTCGCCCGGTTGAGCTGGCGCGCAGAGTCGTCGGGCCGAATCCGTAGCAGGTTGTTGCGGATGCGCAGCCGGCGGCGTTCAAAGAGTGGGAGCGCCAGCTTGGCGCCGGTCTCGGCGAGCGCGTAGAGCACCCGACGCGGCAGTACGCGAGCGAGAGAGGCCAGTACGCCAAGTGCAGCGGCAGTGGGCATACGCGCATGTTCTCACGAATGAATCAGCTCGCGGAACTGGTACCACTGGTCGGGGGCTGAGCGGAGGGCCGGCTCGAAGACGGACAGGAGCGGATTGCCGGGGTCGTGGTCCAGCACGATGTGCGGGCGGAAACGCAGGTCGTGTCCCTGACGCTCGGCGGCGAGGGGGATGAGCATGGCGCCGGTGCGCTCGGCGATGCGCTGAATCTCGTCGGGAAGGTCGAACCGGCGGCCGAAGAGACGGTCGGGGCGAGACTGCTCGGAGGGTCTTGGCGGCCGATCGAAGAGGATGGCGGCGGTGCCGTCGGCGTTGAGGTGTTTGACGATCTGTCGCAGCCCGCTCCGACCGGCGGCCGGGGTCATCCCCAGTCTGGCGCGTTGAACCTGGATGGCTCGATTCAGCGCGGGATGGCCGAGATCATCGACCAGCACCATCGACGGACCGATGCGGTGGGTGTATGCGCCACCCAGGATGTCCCAGTTGCCGAAGTGGATTACGGCAAAGAGGATCGGGCGGCGCCCATACCAGTCTTCGAGCTGCTGCCAATGCGCTGACCAGGCGGGATCGTCGCCGCCAACGGCGGCAAAGCAATCCTCCGGGCTCAGTTCATCGAGGCGAACGGCATCGACCAGGTACTCGCCGTAGCGCCGAAACTGGGCTGGTGCGAGTGCTGCAGCGTTGCCGTTCCAGTCAACGTGCGGGAGCAGGAACTCGGCGTTGTGGTTGGCCGCGCGTCGGCCTCGGGACCAGCCGAGATAGACCGCGTCCATCATCCGTCGAGCGGCGGCGTAGGCAGCCGGTCGAGGCAGCGTCCTAGCGACGCGGCCGAGGGTCTGATAACCAATCGCGAGGGGGTGCATGACTCGTCGCAGTGGCGCGGTGCCCCCCTCTGCCTTCGGCATCTCCCCCCGCTGCGCGGGGGGAGAGGAGAGACTGTGCTGACTCGCATTCTTCCCACCTCTGGCCGCGGGGGAGAGGAGAGATTGAGCCGACTTAGAGCTGTCGAGCTATTCGCCGCGGGCGAAGGCTTCGACTGAATCGCGGGCGACATCGTCGGTCCACTGCTCGGGCGGCGACTTCATGAAGTAGGCCGACGGCGCCAGCAGCGGCCCGGAGAGGTTGCGGTCAAGGGCGAGCTTGGCGCAGCGCACGGCGTCGATCACGACGCCGGCCGAGTTGGGCGAGTCCCAGACCTCAAGCTTGAGCTCGAGGTTGAGCGGCACGTCGCCGAAGGTCGTGCCCTCGATACGGATGTGGCACCACTTGCGGTCTTCAAGCCAGGGGACGTGGTCGGACGGTCCGACGTGCACATCGCCGGAGGGCATCTCGTACTCGATCTGCGAGGTGACGGCGTTGGTCTTGCTGATCTTCTTGGATTTGGCGGGTTCACGTGGTCTCCCCTGCGTCGGTTGCAGTCCGGTGGGCGCGCCC
>JAPPBK010000381.1 GCA_026705105.1 Chloroflexota bacterium
GACTCGGAGAGCTACACCTACGGCTACTCCTTTTCCAAGGACTTGTTGGACGAGTGGGACTGGAGTGAACACTTCGCCGGCCAGCCGGAGACGCTGCGCTACCTGAACCACGTCGTCGACAAGTTCGACCTGCGCAAGCACATGCAGTTCGGCTGCCAGGTTGAGGAGGCAACGTTCGATGAGGACGGCTGCTTCTGGCGCGTGCGCCTGAAGGACGGGCGCGAGATCACGGGGAGATTCCTGCTCACCGCGATGGGCATGCTCTCGGCGGCGACGCTGCCGCGGATCAAGGGTCGGGACGACTTCGAGGGCGAGTCCTGGCACACCTACTACTGGCCGCACGAGCCGGTCGAGCTCGCAGGCAAGCGCGTCGCCGTGATCGGCACCGGCGCAACCGGCGTCCAGGTGATCTCGGAGATTGCCGACAAGGTCGGAGAACTGACTGTCTTCCAACGCCGTCCTAACTGGTGCGCGCCGCTGCACAACGACCGGATCGACGAGGAGTCGTTGGCCGACATCAAGTCGTCCTACGACGAGATCTTCGAGATCTGCCGCCGCAACGCGGGCGGATTCCTGCACAGCCCCGACCCGCGCAAGTTCCGCGACGTGCCGCGAGAGGAACGTCTGGAGTTGTGGGAAAAGATCTACGCGGCCCGCGGCTTCAGCGTCTGGATGAGCAACTTCATCGACACCGGGATCAATCCAGAGGCGAACGCCGAGTACTCCGCCTTCATCGCCGACAAGATCCGCTCGCGCGTCCACGATCCGGTCACCGCCGAAAAGCTGATCCCCACCGATCACGGCTTCGGCACTCGCCGCGTGCCGCTGGAGACCCGCTACTACGAGGCCTACAACCGCGAACACGTCCACCTGATCGATATCAACGAGACGCCGATCGAGCGGATCACGCCCACGGGGCTGCGGACATCGGAGCGCGACTACGAGTTTGATCTGATCATCTACGCCACCGGATTCGATGCGATCACGGGCGCGTTCGACCGGATCAACATGACCGGCTCGGACGGCCTGGCCCTGCGCGACAAATGGGCCGAGAGTCCGGACACGCTGCTGGGCATGCAGACATCGGGATTTCCCAATCTGCTGATGCTGAGCGGTCCGCAGGGCGGCTCGGTCTCGACCAACTATCCGCGGGGTATCGAGACGGCGGTCGACTGGATCTCCGACCTGCTCGTCTACATGCGCGTTCACGGCTACCGGCGGGTGGAGGCGAACGCCGAGGCCGAGTCGGCCTGGCGGCAGCACGTGCAGGAGATGTACCAGTTCCAATTGATGAGCAAGGTCAAGAGCTGGTTCACCGGTTACAACTCCAATGTCGACGGTCACGATGCGCCGAGGCTGATGATCTACCCGGGTGGCGCGCCGCGCTACCGCGAGCGCCTGGAAGAGGTCGCCGCCAACGATTACGAGGGCTTCACGCTTTCGTAACGCACTCTTGCAATCCGCGCGCACCATTCTGCTGCACCCTTACTGCGTGCACCATTGTTGGGTCCTGGTGAACTGCGCATATCGAGCCAAACGCAGACACTGTGGCGGGTGCGCCAGTGGCGCGGCAATCGGCAAGGGGAGGGCAATGCTGTGAGTGCTCGACTGAAGTTCTTCATCTCGGGATTGCTGGGTTTGTTGCTGCTCGGCATCGCCGTCGGATGCTCCAACGACGCGCCGCCGGCGGAGCGACCCAATCAGGCGGACACCCAGGAGGCCGATTCGGCGACCGCTGCAGAGCGACCGCGGACCGAGCAGGCTGGCCAATCCGAGGACATTGATGCTGCGCAACAGGAAGACCAGGCAGCGGATGCGGATCAGTCGGCGGAGGGCGCACAGCAGGATGCTGAGCAAGATCAGTCGGCGGCAGAGGTCGAGGCGGACGAAGCGGAGGAAGATGCCGAGCCGTCACTGCCGGTCTTTGATCCCGACGACCCGCTGCCTTTTGATCCAGACGTGACGGTCGGCACGCTGAGCAATGGGTTGACCTACTACATCCGCCAGAACTCTGAGCCGCAGGGTCGTGCGCACCTCTCACTGGTCGTGCGTGCCGGCTCAGTGCTGGAGGAAGAGCAGCAGCGCGGCCTGGCGCACTTCGTCGAGCACATGGCCTTCAACGGCACCGAGCGCTTCGAGAAGCAAGAGATCATCGAGTACCTGGAGTCGATCGGCAGTGACTTCGGCGCACATCTGAACGCCTACACAAGTCTGGATGAGACGGTTTACTTCCTCGAGGTGCCCACCGACGACGCCGAGATCATGGAGACCACCTTCCAGATTCTCAGCGATTGGGCTTACGGCATCGCATTCGATCCAGAGGAAGTCGAGCTGGAGCGCGGCGTCGTGATCGAGGAGCGCCGCCTGTTCCAGGGCTTCGACTCGCGGTTCTACAGCAATCTCTATCCGCTGCTGTTCGGCTCTTCGCAATATGCCACACGCGATCCGATTGGGTTGCTTGAAGTGCTCGAAACAGCGCCGGTCGAAGAGCTTCGCGCCTTCTACGAGCGCTGGTACCGACCGAGTCTGATGGCAGTGGTCGCCGTTGGCGACTTCGACGTCACAGAAATGGAGTCGAAGATCGCCCAGCACTTCGCGCCGTCGCCCGAGGGCCAGGCAACTCAGGAGCGGGCTGCGGTGGCGGAGGCCGTCGAGCGCCCCTTGTTCGAGGTACCCGGCAATGAAGAGCCGCAGGTGGACGTGTTCACCGATCCCGAGGCGCCGTACACGCAGATCGTGCTGGTACGCAAGCTGTCGCCGGAGACTGATCGAGATGTCGCCGCGCTGCAGCGCGGTCTGACCAGTCGGCTCGCCTTCGCGATGCTCAATGCGAGGCTGTTCGAACGCGGCCAGGAGGCGGATCCCCCCTACCTAGGCTCGTTCGCCGGCGCAGGTCCCTTCGTGCTCACGCTTGACATCGAGCAGTTTGCCGTGGCTACGACCCAGGAAGGGGTCGAGCGCGGCGTCACGGCCATGCTGGAAGAGATTCAACGCGCAGGACAGCACGGATTCACCGATTCCGAGCTCGAGCGAGAGAAGATCAATCTGCTCAGCGATGTGGAACGCCAGTACACCAATCGCAATCAGATTGATTCCTCGCAGATCGCCGGCTGGTATCGCGAACACTTTTTGAGCGGAGCACCGGCCCCGGGCATCGAGGACCAGTGGGACCTGTACCGCGTCTTGCTGCCGCAGATTTCGCTCGCCGATGTCGATGCGGTCGCCGAAGCCTGGACGGGTTCCACCAACTCTGTGCTGCTGGTGTTGGGGCCGGAGGGTATCGACGAGACAGGCGGCGAAGCGCTGGAAGCCGTCCTGACCGCGCAGCTCGCGGGGGCGGGCGCGATGGTGGTGGAGCCCTATGCGGAGGAATCCAGCGACGAGCCGCTGATGGCTTCAGTGCCAGCGGCCGGCAGCATCACGGCGGAGCAAGAACTCGACGTGATTGACGCCGTGCAGTGGACCCTGTCCAACGGCATCACCGTGGTCGCGAAACAGACCGACTTCAAGGACGACGAGGTGCGATTCACCGCATTCAGTCCGGGCGGCACCTCTCTGGTTTCCGACGAAGACTACGTCTCGGCCCGTTACGCGGCCGATCTGATCGACGGTAGCGGGGTCGGCGCACATGACAGCGTGGCGCTGGACAGGCTGCTGACGGGCACGCAGGTGACGGTGGTGCCCTACATCAACTCCCTGCATGAAGGACTACGCGGTAACGCGTCGCCCAAGGATCTCGAGGTGATGTTCCAACTGATCCATCTGTACGTGACTCAGCCACGACTGGATCCCGATTTCTACGCGACGTTTGAGGAACGGCTACGCAGCTCGGCGGAATTGCGTCCGACGCAGCCCGATGCAGTCCTGTTTGACCGCGTCAACTCGCTGCTTAGTCAGGGTCACTTGCGAGGACGGCCGTTCAGCCTGGAGGTGGTCGACGAGTTGAACATCGAGCGGGCAGAGGCGGTCTACGCCGATCGCTTTGCGGACATCGGCGACGCCCGGTTCGTATTCGTCGGCGCCTTCGACTGGGACGAGCTGCGATCGTTCACCGAGACGTATCTCGCCAGCCTGCCGACTTCGGGCCGGGTCGAAGAGTGGGTGGATCACCACATCGATCCGCCGCAGGGCGTGATCGATGAGTCTGTCAACAGCGGCATTGAGCAGCGCAGCAATACGGTCTGGGTCTTTGAGGGCGAGAGCGTCTGGAGCCGTGAGGAAGCGCTTGCAGTAGAGGTTGCGGGGGAGATGCTGGGAACCCGCCTGCGCGAGCGGATTCGCGAGGCGCTGGGAGGTACCTACAGCATTTCGGTATGGGGAAGTCTGAGTTCGATTCCAGACTCCGAGTACCAGGCCGCGATCATCTTCGGTAGCGACCCCGACCGCGTCGAGGAGTTGCTGGGCGAGATCGAAGTCGAGTTGGATTGGATCCGCAACGGCGGTGAGCAGAGTTATCTCGACACGGTCAAGGAGCAACTGCGCGTCGCCTACGAGGAAGATCTGCGCGAAAACTCGTACTGGGTGAACCAGATCGAGACCGTGCTGATCCGCGGTGAGCCGTTCGAGCTGATTACCAGCTACGAGGAACGCGTCGATGCGTTGACGCTCGACCAGGTGGTCGCTGCAGCCGGTCGCATCTTGCCGACGGATCGCTGGGTCCGCGTCGTGCTATATCCCGCGGAAGAGTAGGCACAGCGATGACCAGCGAGCCGGACACCAGCAACTGGAAA
>JAPPBK010000411.1 GCA_026705105.1 Chloroflexota bacterium
TGAAGTGATCGTGCTGCCCACACGGGCGATGGGACCGGAGGAGGAGGACTGGTCAATCGCATTCGCGCTGCCGGTCGACACGCCAAACCTGCGCTTCATCGCCTCTCCGTTCGGCGACAACGCCAATCACGAGGGTGAACGCCCAATCTCGGCCGTGCGCAAGATGATGGAGACGATGACGATCTTCGACGACGTGTTCGTGCCCAACGAGCGCATCTTCCTGGACGGCGACACCGAGGCGGCGGGGCAACTGGCGCTGACGTTCGTCGAGTACCACCGCTTCACGGCCGTGTCGTACAAGCTGCCGCTGATCGACGCGTTGGGAGGCTGCGCTGCGCTGGCCGCCGACTACAACGGCATCATCAATGTGTCGCACGTGCGGGAGAAGTTCGTCGACCTGATCCAGTACGCGGAGACGACACGAGCGTTATTGGAGAAGTCGGCCGACCGCTGCATCCCGAAGCCAAACGGCCAGGTTGCGCCGGACCCGATGACGGTCAACATGGCCAAGTCGATCTTCGCGCACGGCTATCACGAGGCGGTCCAACACGTGCAGGAGCTGGCCGGCGGGATACTGGTCACCGGACCGGGCGACGAGGACTGGGAGACCGAGGAGCTGCGGCCCTTGCTGCAGAAGTACCTGGCCGGACGCGACGGCGTCGACGGCGCGCAGCGGATGAAGCTGCTCAACTTCATCCGCGACCTGACCTCGTCGGACTACGGCGCCTACCAGGAAGTGCTGGCGATCCACGCTGAGGGATCGCTGCAGGCCGAGCGTCTGCAGATCTTCCGCGCGTTCAACGAAAACGGCGGCGCGCGTCGGGTGATGCGGCTCGCGGGTAGAATGGCGGGCGTGAGGTAGGTAGAGCGGGAGCCCCCCTCTGCCTTCGACATCTCCTCCCGGTTCGCAGGGGGAGAGCGAAATGTGGTGCGACATCTCCTTCCGCTTCGCGGAGGGAGAAGGAATGGATTGAACGGGTCTCTTGAGGGCCGATATGCCGGAACTGCCGCTGTTTCCGCTCCAGATCGTGGTCTTTCCGGGCGAGACTGTGCCGCTGCACATCTTTGAGCCGCGCTATCGGCAATTGGTCAAGGACACGTTGGAGAGCGGCGACCCATTCGGCATCGTCCTGACCAAGCGCACTCGGCAGTCGGCCACGCCGCAGGATCGCGAGCCGACGCACGAAGTTGGCTGCACGGTGCGGATGGAATCGAACGAAGTGTTTCCCGACGGCCGTTTCAACATCGGCTGCATCGGTGAGCGGCGCTTCCGGATCGTCGAGAAGCTGGGCGAGCGGCCCTACTGGGTCGCTGAGGTCGAGTTCATCGACGACCCGGACGATCGCGACTCGGACGGCGCTTATGTCGCCTACGACGCGGCCGCCGGTCTGTACCGCGATCACCTGGGCCTGGCGCTGGCGCTACAGAATTCGTGGCAGCGCTCGTACCGCTTGCCGCGACAGCCGTATCCGCTGGTCAATCACATCGCCTCGCGGATCGAGGCGCCGGCGACGGTCAAGCAGGAGATTCTCAAGTCGGAGTCGACGGTGGAGCAGCTCAACCTGCTGAGCCGCATCCTGCGCGCCTCGAATCGCCAACTCACCGATCGCGTGCATCTGCACCATCGCCAGCGCTACGAGGGCCTCGGCGTGGGCAACTGAATCCGAATCCTAGTCGGTCAGTTCGGTCAGCGGGAACAGCAGGTCGAGGAGTTCCGCGACTCGGTCAATGTCCGTCGCAATCGCTTCGGCGTCGAGAAACTCATCACGCTCATAGAAGTACCCGTGCAGGTCATTGGCGCTGCCCCGAACGTCCCTCACACGATCGTTCTTCGTCAGCTTCCAGACCTTGTCAAGCACGAGCGTGAAGTCACGATGCCTTTCGTACTCCCAGCCGCGAGCAGCTGCCACCGCCTTCGTCATGTGGGCAGCTGCTCCCCAACCCTTCTCCGATGCTTGATGCAGGTCACCTGCAGCAAGGTACTCGCGCGAGCGTGCAAGAAACGTGCGCGACTGCCTGGCGTAGGTCTCCACTTCGGGCCGATCGATCGTGGTCAAGTTGCGCTCCCCTCAACCAGTAACTGGATCTTACTCACAGTGCGTCAACACCGTTCTGACGGATGTGGCGGGTGACGGTGAGGCGCAGGAGCTCAGTCGGCCCCTCGGCAATCCTGAGCGAGCGACTCCAGCGGTAGAGGCGCTCCAGGGGGTGGCCTCGCAAGAGCGCTTGCGCTCCGTGCAACTGGATGGCTCGATCCACGCTTCGATGCAAGCACTCCGAGGCCAGCCACTTGGCGGCGGCGACCTGGGTGCCGGCCGTCGGTTCGTCGGCCTCGCGCGCGTCGGCGGCCCGGTAGAGCGCGGCGCGCGCGGCGAAACTGTCCGCCGCGATGTCGGCGAAGATCGCCTGCACCTGCTGTTGCTCGGCGAGCGGCTGTCCGCTGCGGTGGGGACCCTCGATCCGCTCCAACGTGGTTCGCGCCACCCAGCGCGTCCAGCCGACGCACTCGGCGGCGACGCCGAGTCTCATACGATCGATGTTCTGCATTGCTCGCGGCATGCCGTCGCCGACGTTGCCCAGCAGACGCGAGCCGGGAACGGGCACGGCGTCGAAGAAGAATGGCGAGTGGGTGCTGCCGTCGATCGATGCGCCCAGTTCGCCCTCGCTGACGCCCGGCGCGTCTCGGTCGACGACCAGCAGCGCCGTGCCTTCGTCAGGCACGTTGGCGACAACCACCAGCCAATCCGAGTCGGCGCCTCCGGTGACGAACCCCTTGGCCCCGCTGACGACGAATCCGTCCGAACCGTCGTCCAACCGGGCGCGGATCGCCTCGGTGGGCTTGCGGCTGCCGTCCGGCCGCAGCGCCTCGGTGAAGGCGAAGGCGGCGCGGCGCTCGCCCCGGACGACCGGCTCGTACAGCGCTTCGCGCTGCTGGGGATTGTCGGCCAGACGCATGATCCCGGGGCCCGATCCAAGCGCGGCGGAGGCGAGCGGATTGCCGCTCAAGGCGAGCGCCTCGCGAGCTGCAGTGAGCAGGCGAGGTCCGCCGCCCAGTCCGCCGTCGGACTTGGGCAGCGCCAACCGATAGAAGCCGGCCGCCTCGGATCGCCTGGCGATCTCGCGCCGCAGGTCCGGGGGCGGCGCCTCGGGGTCGACGCCTGCGGTCAGCGGACTCACCTGTTCGGACACAAACTCGATCAGGCGCGACTGTAAGTCGTTTAGGTCGGGTGTCAGCTCAAACTGCATGGGCGTGCCTCTCGGATTTCAGGACGGGTCTCTCTCGTGGCTCGCTTCGCTCTAGTCGGGCGGATGCGCCAGCTCGAACTCGTGCAGGTCGCGCTGTGGCGCATGACTGAGCACGACGCCGAGCAAAGGCATCGAGCGCAGCATGTCGCGGGCCTGGATCAGTTGCTGGACCTCGGCGTCCGCGCGCGCAATCAGGACGACGCCGACGGCCGACCGGGCGAACTCGCGGGCGCTGGGATCGGAGAGCGGATCGGTAGGCACCATGACATAGCCGTTCGGACGAAGGGCGCGGGCGGCTTCGCGGAGAATCAGCTCCGAACGATATGGCGGCGACCAGGAAGCGCCTTGCAACCAGTCCGGCGGTTCGGTGTAAGTCAGCTCAAAGGCGGGGCGTCGAGCGTCGAGCCAGATCACGACGTTGCCTCGCGCAGCCAGGGTCTGGGCGGCGCGAATCAGGGAGCCGGTGAGATCGGATGCCGCGTCCAGCGGCGTGAAGGCGACGATGCCCGAGACAGGGTTCAGCGCGTTGGCGAGCTGGACCGCGTCGTCCAGCATCGAACCGCGCTCCGTCGTCCCCCGGACGGCATCGCCCGAGACCTGGAAGAGGTTGGCCTGCGCCCGGCGCTCGGCATCGTCACTGACGACGGCGATCGGTCGGAGTCCGAGCCGGCCGATGCGCCCGAGATTGGAGGCGGGGCTGCGCGTCACGCGCGCGGTCGCCGCGGCGAGCGCGAGCCCGACCAGCAGTCCGACTGCCGAGGCCCAGGCGGCCGACCATTCGGTCGCCGGTGCAATCTTGCGCGCGCCGGGGCGCACCAGTCCGAGCAGGTCGAGTCCGGCCTCGTCGCCGTAGCGGACGTGGGCCTCGTCGACGACGGCATGGGCCAGCGACAGGGCGAGCGCTTCGGCATCGGCCTGGGCCGAGGCTTGCACGGTGACGCGGATCAGCGTGTCGGTCAGCTCTACCGCGACGCCGCCAATCCGAGGCACCCCGGACTCGCTGGCCATCATGCTCTCGGTCGCGGACGCCTGAACCGAGCGATCCAGCACCAGATCCGCGTAGACGCCTGGTGGACGCCCGTCGCGCGCCCAGAGGTGAACATCAGCGCTCCAGGCGGCGGCCATCGACTGCGAGAGCAGGACGGCGATGAGCGCGCCCAGCACTGCCGTCAGGGGAGGCAGCCACCACGCAAATCCGCCGCGAAGTCCGGGAAGGTTCGGCACGAATCGAGTGTATCCGCCTCGTTGGGACAGCCCGCGAGCCGCGTCCGGGCACCGGCGCGTGCATCGCCTCAAGTACTCTCCGCGCATGCGTCGACGACTGCGAATCTGGCTCCTGGCGCTGTGCGCCGCGCTGGCCGTGTGCGTGCAGGCCGGTGTCGTGGACGGCGCAGATGCGCAACTCCACGTTGACGTTCGCGTCGGTTCGGGCGGTCTAAACACTCAGCAGTTGCTGCGGGAGGCG
>JAPPBK010000388.1 GCA_026705105.1 Chloroflexota bacterium
AGCGAAACGTCCAAAACGGCTACAGCCACTTATGGAACCCTGTTGTGGTCACTGAGCGAGGTACGGAACAGACCAACCGCGAGACAGCCCGGTCGCTGCGTTACGCAGGGAGCAGGTGGCGCCTACCGACTGCCTCGCAGCCTGGGATCGAAGACGTCACGCAGCGCGTCGCCAAGGACATTGAAGCCGAAGACGAGGCTGGTCAGCGCGAGCCCGGCGAACAATGAGGTCCACGGCGACTGGACGATGAACTGCCGGCCGTCGGCGATCATCTTGCCCCACGACACGTCCAGCGTGCCCAGTCCGAGGAAGCTGAGTGCGGCTTCGGCGAGGATGAAGGCGCCGATCGTGATCGAGAAGATCACAATCAGCGGCGCCACGATGTTGGGCAGGATGTGCAGCAGCATGATCCGAGCGTTGGTCGCGCCGACCGTGCGCGCCGCCTCGACGAACGGCATCTCGCGCAGCGCGATCACCGCACCGCGCACGATCCGCTGCACCGGCGCGACGGCCAACACCGACAGCGCCAGCGTGACCCAGATCGCCGATGGCTCCGTGACCGACCGCAGAAGCAACAACAGCACGATCGGTGGGAACGAGAGCAGGGCGTCGATCAACCGGCTGATGGCCAGGTCGATGTTGCCGCCCAGCCCACCGGCAACCAACCCAAGCGCCGTGCCCGCGACCACGCCAATGAGTGTGGCGAAGAATCCGATGTAGAGCGACAGCCGCGCGCCCTCG
Source organism: Chloroflexota bacterium (assembly GCA_026705105.1). Taxonomy (GTDB): domain Bacteria; phylum Chloroflexota; class Dehalococcoidia; order Bin125; family Bin125; genus Bin125. The sequence continues at coordinate 742 of JAPPBK010000388.1, forward strand.
GTCACGCGGGAGAACAGGTCATGCCCGGCTCGGTCGGTGCCGAACCAGTGCTTGCCCGACGGTCCCTGAAGCGACGATGTCGTCAGTGGCGTGTTCGTGCCGGTCGCCAACAGATCGTCGACATCGGCAATCGTGCCGTCGCGAATCTCAATCTGGGCAGGATCCAGCGTCTCCAGGTGCGTGAGCAGGATCCCGTCCGCGATCAGACCCTCGACGTACTCCAGCATGTCATCCAGTACGCCCGACTCTGCCGCCAGGTCGCCATAGACCTCCGGGGCCAACAACAGTTCGCGCAGTTCGGCATTGGAGATGTCGGCCGACTTGCCATCAAGTTCATTGGCCATCTTGTCGTCGACAAAGTTCGGGTTGGCGATCTTGAACACTTCCTGCGAGTCGTAGCGGCCGAGACCGAGCCAACCGCCCCCGGAGCCCACGGTGCCGATCGCAATCACAGACCAGACGACGACCAGAGTCAGCCCAAACGCGCCCAGCGGTTTGGTCGTGAAGAACGAAACCAGCGCCTTGCCAAGCATGGAGAGCGTCGTGCGCTCTTCAATCCGCAGACCCTGCGCCTGCGCGAACTCTTCCAGTTCCTGGGAGGTCGTTTGACGAGCGTCGCTCACGATGCGTCTCCTCAGCCAACCCGGCTAGGTGTAACGGATACGCGGGTCAACCACCGCGTAGGCGATGTCGATCACGATGTTGACGATGATGATGAAGAGCGCGAAGAAGAACACCATCGTCTGCACGACCGGTAGGTCGGCCTGGTTGATGCGCTGGATCAGCAGGAGGCCGATGCCGGGGATGTTGAACAGCAACTCAAGAATGATGTTGCCGCCCAGCAGGGCCGCGATCTGCAGGCCGAGCACGCTCATCACGTTGACCAGCGCGTTGCGCATCGCGTGGCGGCGGATCACCGTTCGCTCGCGCAGGCCTTTCGACCAGGCGGTGCGCACGTAGTCCTGGCGCAAGACCTCAAGCAGCTCCGAGCGCGTGATCCGCATCAGGCCGGCGCCCGCCGCAATGCCGCCGGCGACCGCCGGAATCGAGTACAGCGCCAGCGCTCCCGTGAATGAAGTGAAGACGGAACGCGCCTCTTCCGAAGTCAACGGAATCGACCAGATCCCGCTCTCCGATATGCCACCCGGCGTGACCACGAAAATCATCATCGTCGCGATCCAGAACGACGGCGCGGCCAGCGCCAGGATGGCGAATCCGCGCAACGCGTAGTCGAGCGGTCGGTCCTGCCGCATCGCCGAGAGGATGCCGACCGGGATCGCGATCACCAGGGCCACGACCAGCGCATAGATGTTCAGGTGCAGCGTTCGCGGCAACGCGCGCAGGAAGATGTCAAGCGAGCCTTCCTGGGTCTGGAACGAGGGACGGAACTTGAGCCGCACCGTCTCCCAAAGGAAGTCGATGTACTGCCGGCCCAACGGTTTGTCGATCCCCAGGCGGTTGCGGATGTTGGCCTCGGTGATCTTGGTCGTCGGCGTGACGACCTTGTCCGAGGGGATGTGAATCTGCGCGCCCGCCTCCAACGGGGCCGACGGATCGACACCTCGATTCGCCATCGTCAACGCGTCGATGTCGCGATTGAACGCCGCCGCGAAGCCCTCCAGCGTGTCACCCTCCTCGGCGACCACCAGCGCGGTCGGCAGGAGCTGCGTCTGCGCGGTCAACTCACCGTCCGGGTTGCTCACGCTGCCGGTCGGGTTGACCGCCAGGATGTCGCTCGCCTCAATTCGATTGACATGCGCCAGCTCGTCGAGCGTCTGGCTCGTACGAATCGTCAGGATCGAGCCCGACTCGGCGTACGGTTTCCCCTGGTACAGGGGGAAGTTGGTGTCCGGGTTGCGATCAATCAGGAGCTGAACGCCCACGTCCGCTTCTTCAGGCAGTGACACCTTCTGACTGACGGCAACCTGCTCCAGCAGCGTCCCCGGGATAACGACGATTCTGGTGCCGGGGCGTAAATCATCCGATGTATCCAGATCCGGATTCTGCGCGAGCAACTCGGACACGGTCGTCTCGTTCGACAGGGCAATCGATTCGAGCGTATCGCCGGTGATCACGCGGTGGGTGGTGTCTTCGACTTCGATGTAGCCGATGATCTCCGACTCACGCTGCTCGGCGCCCTGGTTTTCCAGGTTCGAGAGCTTGCGGGTGACGAAGTCGCCCGGCAGCGCGCGCAACGCCAGGAACAGCAGCGACACCACCAACCAGATCGTCGGGATCACAAGGATTAGACGTTGGATAAGGTATCGCTGCATCGCTGCTCCAGGTCAGTTGGGCGCTGCCAACGGTCGGCGACCGGCTCAGGCCGGGTAGTCGGGGTGATTGACGTCGATCCAGGTGTCGTCGAAGCGGTGGCTCGCATGCGCGAACTGCAGCGTGTCCGCGTCGTGATGAATGTACGGCCACCAGAGCACCGGAGAGATGCCGTTCATCACGCCCGGGCTGTTGGCAATGCCGTCCAGTCCGTGCTCTGGATGCGTGCCGAGCAACAACCGCTGCGCCTCGTGCGCCATCTCCTGGCGGACTTCCTGATCGAGCGTGACCTGCATCGTCTGCGCGATTTCGGTCATCCGCGGGTGTTCGTAGTTCAGGTTGTTGGTGCTGCCGCCCGGCGTGTAGTTGTTGTTGTACGACGTGGTCGGGTCGAGGTCTGAGGGCGGGTTCGTCCACTGCGGACCCTGACCCGGATAGGTGCCCTCGATCCAGCGCTGGAGAATCACCGTGTACGGCTGCACGTCGAAGCTGACCTCGAGATCGAGCGCTTCGCGGTACATGCCGACTTCGGTCTCGAGGATGCCGGGGTAAGTGCCCTCCCAGATATCGGGCGCGATCAACGTCAGACCGCGGCTGCGGTCGTAACCCGACGCGTCGAAGAGCGCTCTCGCCTCTTCAATGTCGGCGGCGCGGTCGGGGCGGAAGCCCGGCGTCTGCAGCAACTCATCCTCAGGGATCGCCCAGTAACCGTTGTACCACGGAGTCTCACCCATGCCGGACGGCTTGCCGGAGCTGAGGTACACAGCGTCGATCATCAGATAACGGTCGACGGCCACGTGCATCGCCTGCGTGAAGCGGCGATCGAGCCAGGGGTTGCCCAGGCCGTCCTCGCCGGAGTAGTCGGGGTTGAAGTTTGCGCCGCCGGTGATGATCGTGAAGCCGAAGGCGACCTCACCGCTGTTGTGGTCAGGGAAGTCGCTCAGAATTGCATCTGCCTGAACGGTGGACAAGGGGAAGCGACCGTTACCGATGTCGCGGGTCCGGTAGGCGGCTTCGACGGCCGTGGCGTCGGTCAGGTTGGACAACGTGACGGTGTCGTAGTACGGCAACGGCTGTCCATCCACGCCCATCTTCCAGTAGTCGTCGTTGCGGATCATGTCGATCCCGATGTCGGGATCGAACGACTGGGGGATGAACATTCCAGTGCCCGAGGACAGTTCTACGTTGCCGGCCTCGTCGCGCCAGCGGTCGCCAAACTCGGCGATCGCTTCCGGACTGGTGATCCAGCTAAAAGGCCGCAGCGGGACGCCCATCCAGGTCGCGTCAGGGCCAGCGGTCCTGGCGACCCACGTCGTCTCGTCCGGCACGTCCATCGAGGCCGTCTTACGGAATGACGACGCGCCAAGAAAGGTCCCGTCTTCGGCGCCGGCGGCGTCGGTGGCGTCGATCTGCCGCTGCCAGTTGATGCGAACATCTTCGGCGGTCACCTGCCGGCCGCCTTCGGTCGGATACTGATCCCAGTAGCGTGCGCCCTGATCGATTCTGAAGATGTAGGTCTCCTCGTCAGGGATCTCCGGGAGCGACGCCACATCCGACTCCATGACGCCTTGCTCCTTGTTGCGCCAGCGGATCAGGTAGTTCATGTAGAAGCCCATCCAGAACTGGGTGGGCCCGAACACGGCGCGGTGCGGGTCGAAGTACTCGTGCGTCGCTGCCGGTGTGGAGAATCGCA
>JAPPBK010000377.1 GCA_026705105.1 Chloroflexota bacterium
TGCCAGTCGATGTTGTCGAAGCCGATCCCATAGCGCACCACGACCTTGAGATTCGGCGCGGCGTCGAAGATCTCCTTGCCGACCTGACGATAGCCGCAGATGATCCCGTCTGCGTCGGCGACATGCGCGGGGATGTTCTCCTGTTGCTCCAGGCTCAGCGCGATCAGCTCGGCGTCTGCCTTGGCCAGTTCCGCCGCCTCAGCCACATGGGGCTGGCGCTCGGGCCGGGAATCGACGTGGTACACCTTGAACTTCGCCATCGAACACTCCTCTGCGCGGATGCGGCTACAGCCAGGTTTGAATGCGCGATCGCGGCACGGCGGGGATCACCGCCCGAAGCCGCAGACCGTCCGCAGTGAGCGTAAACGACATCTGTTTCCCAGGCTCCAACTCGGGATGCAGGATTCGGTTGATGAGGCGAAACGACTCGAAGCGAATCAACGAAAGCCGCACTTGTTGCTGGTTTGCGGTCGGCCGCGAGACGAGTACCGCGTCAACCAACTCCTCGAACGATGCCTGCTCGACGAGCAGCAGGTGCTGGACGATGAGCTGTTCGACAACGTCCAGCTCAATCTCGATCGGTTCGGGACGGAGCCGCTGTTTGATCAAAGATCGAATCTTCGAGAGTCGCTCTCTGATCGTCACGTCAGGCGCTCAGGTAGGCGGCGATGTCCGGGCCGCCTTCGGTCAGGACGACGCCCGTCTCCGCAAGCTGTCGGGTTTCCTCCGGCGCGACACCGAGCCACTCATTCAGCACGTCGACCGTGTCCTGGCCGAACTGCGGGCCGTAGCCGTAGACCCGACCCGGAGTGCGCGACAGCTTGAGCGGCGACGCGGCCATGGTCACCTCACCCGCGACCGGATGCTGGACGGTCGTGATCATCTCGCGCGCCGCGATCTGCTCCTGTTGCACGGCCTGTCCAATGGTGTTCAGCGGGCCAATCGGTATGCCGTAGGCCGCGAGCGTCGAGACCCAGTGATCGGTGCTTCGTGTGCGGGTCGCCTCGAACAGCAGTGGTTCAAGCTCGGCGTGATTCTCGGTGCGTTTGAACGATGTATCGAAGCGCTCGTCGCCGACCAGCTCGGGCAGACCTAGCTCGGCGCAGAAGATCTCCCACTGGGTGGCGATGCCCCAGGACAGCGCCACGACAATCCAGCCGTCGGCCGTGGGAAACGCCTGGAACGGCGTCGCCGACGGGTGTCGCGTGCCCAACGGGCCGGGTTCCTCGCCGGTCGCATAGTACCGCGCCACGGCGTTCTCGAGGATCGCGATCTGGCAATCGAGCATTGAGATGTCGACCGATTGCCCCTGTCCGCTCCGTTCGCGCTCCCGTAGTGCCGCGAGGATGCCGACCGCGGTGTAGAGACCGCCGCAGATGTCCCCAATCGACGTGCCGGGCCGAGCCGGCGGCTCGTCGGGGTAGCCGGTGATGCTCATCACCCCGCCCATGCCCTGGACGATGATGTCGAGCGCCGGCCTGTCGCGCCAGGGTCCGGTCTGGCCAAAGCCCGATGTCGAGGCGAACACCAGGCGCGGATTTCGCTTGAGCAAGGCGTCGGGTCCAATCCCGAGCTTGTCCATCACGCCGGGCGTGAAGTTCTCCATAACCACATCCGCCTCGTCGACGAGGCGCAGAAACAGGTCGCGACCTTCGCTGGATCGCAGGTCGATCGAGATGCTCTTCTTTCCTCTGTTGACCGACTGAAAGTACATCGACTCGTTGTTGACGAACGGCCCGGTCGTGCGGGCGACATCGCCGTGCGGGGGTCGTTCGACCTTGACAACCTCTGCGCCCAGGTCGCAGAGGATCATCGCCGCATAGGGACCGGCCAATACCCAGGTCAGATCGAGGATGCGGATGCCATCGAGCGGGCCGCTCGTTTGGCCAGCGGAGTGGCCGCTCGTTTGGCCAGCAGCGTGGCCGGGCGATTGCGTGCTGTTGGTCATGGCGTCTCCTAGACGTCGCCGAGGCTTGGATCGCTCAGTTCGATATCGGTGACCACCCACTCCAGCGGTTCGCCGGCGACCAGGTGGGCCAGGTTGGTGAAGAAGAACTCCGCCGTGCGCAGGTACGAGGCGTCGACGTGACAGGAATCGTGCGGCGTGATCCGGCAGTTGGGCAGGTCCCACAGCGGCGAGTCGGACGCCAGCGGTTCCGTGGGGACGACATCGAGCACCGCCCCGGCGATCGACCCGTTGCGCAGCCCCTCGCCCAGCGCATCGTGGTCCACCACTCTGCCACGAGCAACGTTGATCAGAAGCGCATCGCGCTTCATGGCCGCCAGCGCGTCCGCGTCGATCAGGTTGAGCGTCTCGTCGGTCAGCGGGCAGCAGAGCACGACGTAATCGCTCTCCGCGAGCAACTCCTGCAGCCGGTCGGGTGTGAGGTGCAGGTCCAGCAGATCGTCGTTCGGCGGACGCCGCTTGGTTGCGATCGTTCGCATCCCGAAGGCCCGGCCGAGGCGGGCGCAGGCCTCGCCGATGCCGCCGTAGCCGACGATGCCCAGAGTCTGCCCGGCCAGCTCCACCGAGTCCAGCGGCGACCACTGCCGTCCGTTGTGATGTGCCGCGTGCTGGGGCAGCCTCTTGGAGTGACTGAGGATGTAGGCGAAGACGTATTCGGCAATCGGTCCGCCGTGCACGCCAGGCGAGTTGGTGACGATCGATCCGGAATCGATCAGGTGGGCGAAGATGGCGTGGTCGACGCCGGTGCTCGCCGTCTGCATCCACTTGGGGCGCGCAGTACTCAGGAGACCGATGAAGGCGCCGGCGGCATCGGGCAGATAGTAGAGATCCTCTGAGAAGAAGAAGCCGTCGAGATGATCGGGACTGCCGGACCACGAGCCGTCGGGATGAAGCAAGACCGGCTCAGCGTCGGGCGCGACCTCGCGGAGCCGCGCGCCGGCGCGCTCGTAGAGCTCGGTCGTCACGCCGATCCGCAGCGTTGAGTGGGACATGCCGCCTCCGTGTCGGAATCAGAGCAATCGTCTGGCGGTAGGGTAGTGGCGTTCATGAGCATGCCCGATCCGTTGCGCGACCTACTCCCCGAGCGGCGCCCCCAGCGTCTTCCTGGGTTTCTGTATTCGAGGCCGTTCCGGCGCATCTTTGCCGGCTGGTGGATTGCCGGCGCAGCGTCGATGTCGTCATTCGCGGCGGTGTCGTTCTTCAATCCGGTGCTGGGCGCATTGACGCCAGAACTGCAGGCGGAGTACGGCTGGAGCACGGCGTCTATCGCACTGACGATGGTGATCGGGGGTATCGGCGGCGGTGTTCTGGCCACGTTCGTCGGCCCGATCGCGGACCGTCACGGCCCACGCATGCTGCTGTTCGTGTCGGTCGGCTTGGTCGCCGGCGTCATGGCGGCGCTGGGCTTCATCGACAGCCTGTGGCAGTTTCTGTTGCTCTGGGGCGTCGGACGAGGGATCACCGTGGCGGTGATCGACATCGCGGTCGTCGTCGTGATCGCAAACTGGTTCATCCAACGGCGGGGCTCGGCGATGGGCCTGACGATGATCGGCACCCGCAGCGGGATGATGATCTTCCCGCTCGTGATCACGGCCGGAATCTGGCTGGGCGGATTGCGTGAAGCGTTCCTCTTGATGGCGCTGCTGATCGTCGCGGTCGGGCTCTTGCCGCCGCTGATTATGCGGCGTCGACCGGAGGATGTCGGGCTGCGCCCCGACGGCCTGCGTCGCAGCGGTCGCCGCATAGACACGGACTCGACGCCAACGGAGCCGGACGATCCCGACTGGACCGTGCGCGAGGCGATCCACACGCGCGCGTTCTGGCTGCTGCTGTTTGGCACCACGATGTTGATGGTGGTCGGCGGGTCCGTGAACTTCACCTTCGTCTCGCATATGACGCAGAACGGGATCGACGCCGACACCGCCCGCTCGGCCCTCGCGCTGTGGGCGGGGATGGGAATCATCGGCGGCGTGTTCGGAGGCGAATTGCGTCAGCGGCTCGCGGTGCGCTATGCGCTGCCGCTCGTGATCTGCGTTACGGCCAGCGCGGTTGTCTGGTTCATTCTCACCGACACGGTCTGGATGGCGTTTGTCTTCGCCGTCTGGCACGGTCTATCGTTCGGCGCGCAGTTGCCGCTCAACCGGATATCGTTCCCCGACTACTTCGGGCGCTACTCGGTCGGCCGCATCCGCTCAGTGACCGCGCCGCCGCAGCTGATCCTCAACGCCTTCGGGCCGTTCGTCTCGGGACTGGTGATCGACAACCGAGGCTCGTACGACCTGATCTACATCGTCTTCGTCGGCCTGCTGCTCTGCGCCGCGCTCAGCGTCCTGCTGGCTCGTCGGCCTGAGGCCCCGGCCCGAATATCTCCTCCAGCGAGCAGCTGAAGCCGGGCAGGACGTCAAGGCCCTCGAGCGAACTTGCATCCGTGATCGTCACCACGTCTTCGCCCATGCGGTACACGTCGATGCTGCGGCGCTCGGGTAGCACTACCCAGACCATGCGGACTCCAATCGTGAGCCACATAATGGCCTTGTCGTGGACTTGATCACGACTGTCTCGAGGAGAGCGAACCTCAACCGCGAGATCGGGCGGGATCTCTAGGTAGCCGCGACGACGTTCGTCCAGGGGTACGCGATCTACGGAGTAGAACTGTACGTCCGGCGCTCGCACTGTGTCGGGATCTCGTTCTGTCCAGACGCCCGAG
>JAPPBK010000055.1 GCA_026705105.1 Chloroflexota bacterium
CTGGTGGCAACCGCGGAGTGTGTCGCTCACGCTGTGCTGAGATATCCGATCTCCCAGTTGGTTCCGGCGACTCTGCTACGAGGTGATCTGCTGTGGCAGCAGTCGCAGATTCACGGGGTCGTGGAGCAGGACTTCTTCGATTGGCCTCTGGATTGCGGCGAAGCAGGTCGGCGGTGGGTGTCCTCTTTGGCTCGCAGGCTGGAGCAGTTCGACTGGTCAACCGTCACCCATGACGTGATGAAGACGATCTACGAGTCGGTGATCACGGTCGAGACGCGGCGTCGGCTCGGTGAGTATTACACCCCGGATTTCTTGGCAGAGGCGATCACTGAGCAGGTCGTTGATGATCCTCTCAACGAGACGGTCATGGACCCGGCGTGCGGGTCGGGCACGTTCCTGTTCCATGCGGTGCGCCGCTACCTGTCAGCAGCCGACACCGCTGGGATGTCCAACGGCGACGCGGTGGCAGGTGTATCCGAACGCGTCTTTGGGGTGGACGTGCATCCGGTTGCTGTGACGTTGGCTCGGGTCACCTACCTGCTGGCCATCGGCCCAGAGCGCCTCGCTGCTTCTGACCGGCGACGGTTGCGGGTGCCAGTTTTCTTGGGCGACAGCGTGCAATGGGGCCAACGCGGTGACATCTTCGCCTCCGAGACGCTCAACGTCAGCACCGACGACGGAGCCGAGTTGTTCGCTGACCAACTCCGGTTCCCTCAGCGACTCCTGAACGATGCCGACACGTTCGACGCCCTGGTTGCTGATCTGGCTGAGTCGGCCACCAACCGGGAGAGAGGAAGCGACGTTCCGTCGATCTCACCAATAGCCAAGCGTCACGGCCTCTCCGGGGCTGACTTAGAGACGGTTGAGACGACGTTCAAGACGATGTGCCGCCTCCACGATGAGCGCCGTGATCACATCTGGGGCTACTACGTCAGGAACCTGGCTCGACCAGCATGGCTGGCCCGCGAGGAGAACCGACGAACGGTGCTGGTGGGGAACCCGCCGTGGCTTGCGTACCGATACATGACGGACGCCATGAAGGACGTGTTCCGATTGATGGCCAAGGAACGCAGGTTGTGGGCGGGAGGGAACGTCGCCACCCACCAAGACCTCGCTGACCTGTTTGTCGCCCGATCTGTGGAGCAGTACCTCTCTCCCAACGGGCGGTTCGGATTCGTGATGCCCGCAGGAGTTCTGACTCGGGGCCAATCGGCGGGGTTCCGCTCCGGGATGTTTCCCCTCAACACGGGGGGACACACACTCGTGGCCTTCGATACTGCCTGGGACATCTCACCAATCAGCCCCCGGTTCTTTCCCCGCACGGCGTGCGTCGTCTTCGGCACACGCTCCGATGAGAACTCCGCTCTGCCCGATGAGGTGGAAGAGTGGTCGGGGAGCCTGCCCGACCCGAGCGCTTCGTGGGATGAGATACGGGAGAACATGCAGCGCGAATCGGCCACGCGGGTCAGCATCGGAGCCGACGATCAAACTGAATCGCTCTACAAGTCACGCTTTGCTAACGGGGCCAACTTCACCCCGCGGCTGCTGCTCATGGTGCAGCCCGACGAAGCGCCTCCCCTCGGCGTTGGAGAGGGTCGTAGGCCGGTGCGCTCTTCCAAGGGCATCTACGGGAATGAACCCTGGAAGGACATGGACGACCTGGAAGGCGTCATCGAGTCGCAGTTCATCCATCCCGTGTTGCTCGGTGAGTCAGTCATGCCCTACTTGCAGCGAACACCCCTCGAAGCGATCCTCCCGCTGCGCCAGGGCAAGGTCATGCGAGACGAAGAGATCAGTGACCACGACGGGCTACGGCGCTGGTGGCATGAAGCACGCCAGTTGTGGGATGAGCACGGCGAAGGCGACCACTCGCTCGATCAGAACATCGACCACTACCGCAAGCTGACCTCCCAGTTCCCCCTAGCCCCCGTACGCGTGGTCTACGGAGCTTCGGGGATGCATGTAACGGCCTGCCGGGTACTCGATGAGCAAGCCCTTGTGGAACATCAACTCAACTGGGCTGCCACCCGAACCATCGAGGAGGCCCGGTACCTGTGCAGTGTCCTCAACAGCGTGGCCGTCACGAAAGCCGTGGAGCCGTTCATGACTTCAGGCAAGGGCGGAGGACGCCACATCAACTCGTACCTGTGGAACGTGCCGATCCCGCTCTACGACGACCAGAACCCACTCCATCAACAGTTGGCCGAACTCGGAGGTCAAGCCGAGGAGTTCGTCTCGGGCTTGGACATCAAACCCTCAAAGTCGCATGGATGGATGAGAAAGAAGATTCGCGAGCAGCTAGCTGAGAGCGAGGTCGGTCAGGAAATCGAAGAACGTGCCCACGAGCTACTCAGCCAGATTGAGTCCTGAGGCCGACTGATGCATGAAGAACACGCGGAGGTGCCCTCCCCACCCCCAGATGCGGTCCTGTGGCGATACGTCGATTTTACGAAGTTCGTGTCACTCCTAGAGAAGCGTTCGCTCTTCTTCGCACGATCCGATCAACTAGGAGACCCCTTTGAAGGCTCTCTCTCATCGGTGAATTGGCGTCTACACCCAGAACTCTACGGAGAGCATAATGAAACCATCGAGCGCCAACTCACGGATTTCTACCGTGACCAGAGATACTGCGTCTACATCAGTTGTTGGCATCTAGCTGACCACGAATCTGCCGCAATGTGGCGACTTTATTCCAGAGAGCATGACGGGATAGCAATACGAACAGAATGCAGACACCTACAGGCGAGCTTTCAGTGCGAGGAGGCCATATTTGTAGGCATGGTCAACTATGTGGACTACGAAACTACATTCATACCTGAGAATAATGTGCTCCTGCCCTACTTCCACAAGAGACGGGAGTTTCACCACGAGCAGGAGGTAAGGGCAATCAGCAATCAGCTCTTCAATCAGGATGGGAGCCGAAGCCTCGGCGCTAGAGCGCAGAGCCTTGGAGAATACTACGCGGTCGAGCTATCGACTCTAGTCCAAGAGATCGTTGTCGCTCCGTATGCACCGGACTGGTTCATAGAACTCGTCAGTTCCGTAGCCGAGCGTTATGGGCTGGGCAACAGGGTTCGCCGGTCGTCGCTGTCCACGACTCCCACATGGTCACGATGAGCGCAGCGTTTGCCGACGAGTCCCAGCAGGCACCCCGCCCAGCAAGTGACCGACCCCGCCGATTCTGGCGAGTCCGGTCCCGTTCGGCTGCCGTCACGACGCTCCGTCGATTAGTCCAGCCAGGTTGTTGATCGCTGCGTCGTAGGCCGAGTGGAGTTCCCTCTCGGCGGGGTCTGCGTCTACATCGGGATCGTGAAGCGTTTCTGCGTATGCCCGTGAAGCCTTGGAGAGGTGGCGTAGAGCAGCCAGCATCCGGTCGGCTTGCGCTCCAGCCGCAGTGGTTGCCGGGGCGTGCCCGTGTGTGTGCAGCGCCGTTGTCAAGCTCGTTTCGGCTTCGGGAAGGTACTCCTCGATCTGGTCCGCCACGTCGTTGATCCCGAAGGAAGCCGACTCCAGCAGTCGCACAGACTCCACTATCGGAGTGGACGAGTGCATCGCCTGCCGTACCTCCTCCATGGCTGTCCGCAAGGAGGTCAACTGCGGCGGCGGCTCCATCAGCGCCCATGGCAACAACCGCTCCTCTGGGTCAGGCGCAGCGTCGGATGAGGTCACGCCGGGAGCGTAACCAGAAGCACCAGCAGGACGCCCGAGCAGCCTCGGACAGGATCGCCAATGCGTCGAACGCTCTCGGTTGGCTCGCCCGCTGTGGCAGCGACAGAGAATCTCATCAGGAACAAGGGCCTGTGGCTCACATCGTGTGGCCTTCGGACCCCTCGCATCGGGTGAGAGGTCATAGCCTGCTGGCGTGGACCAGCATCTCGTGTCGCAGTTCGTGATCAGGAATTGGGCCGGTGACGACGGCAGGGTCGAAGTGTTCGACCTTCGACGCGGGCACACCACAAGAGAAGCTCCCAGCGGAATCAACTTCGTGCGCTCTGACGACACCGGGAGTGGGATCGTGCCTCCTGAGTTCGCGGAGGCGCTCGAAGGGGACTGGAGCGTCATCGAGGGCACAGCCGCCGATGCCCTTGGCGACGAACCCTCCACTCTCCCCATCGACCCTGAACGGAGGGAAGCGCTGCTTGACCTCATGGCGCTGCATCTCATCAGGAGCACCGAAATGTTCGCTGTGCTCATCGGTCTGATCGCACGCGGTGCCGCCGAGGTTCTGTCTCAGGCGCAAGCAGGCGAGGAATGGGATCGAGTCCTTGAAGAGACCGGATTGTCACATGAGGAAGCTCTCCAGTCGGCAGACCTCGTGATACGCCACGCCGACCCGGACATCGGCCTGGTCTCAAAGCAGCGCCGGACTGTTGCTGTGAAGTTGCCCGAGTACCTGGAGTGGTACTGCACACGGCTGCGAGGATGCGGCCTGCAACTGCACCGCCCGAAGGGGGCCGGGCGATTCCTGCTGGGAGACGGCTCTACATTCCTGTCTCCAACGAGTCGTCTCGGGGGAGAAACGACAGCACTGTTCGGACGGATCAAGGATGTGGCTCGGGGCACCCACCTCGATGGTGACGCGTGGTGCTGTTGGATGCCGTTGACACCTCGGGTGCTGGCAGTGGC
>JAPPBK010000409.1 GCA_026705105.1 Chloroflexota bacterium
GTGGGAATCCAGAGATGCTCAAGCGATTGTTGGCGAAGAGCGGTCTGTGTCTGCGTGGTCATGCAAGGTCCTGTCGTGCCATGGGTTGTCTGGACAGGATAGGCGCTGCGCTCTCGCATTGGGGGAGGGCGGGCGTGGGAGCACCCCTCTGCCTTCGGCATCTCCCCCCGCAGAGCGGGGGGAGAGTGTGGTGAGATGCACGGCACTCCCCCCGCCTCCCGAGGGATAAAGGCACTGCAAGTGCAACGGCAACACGGGGCAGAGCAGGTTCCTGTGTGAAACAGGAACTGGCAGCTCAGCGTTGGGCGGAGGTGGGGGCGCCTCGGGCTCGGAGATCGTAGGCCATGACGACGAGGTCCCGGAGGCGGCCGCTGCGGTCCATGACCCAGCCGGGCAGGGTGGCGACAACCTGGAATCCGAGCGATTCGAAGACGGCCTGGGCGCTGTGTTGGTCGTGGGTCATGCGAGCGGAGATGCGCTCCAGGCCGATCGAGTCGGCGATGGCGAAGATCTCCTCCGCGAGGAAGCGGCCCAGGCCCTGACCGCGGATCTGCGAGTTGACGGTGACGCGAATCTCGCCGATGTGGTCGGTCCAGCCTGCCTCGTTGTGAACGAGCGACGCCTCGCCGACGATGTCGCCGGAGTCGATGGCGAGCACCGTGGTGGTTCGATGCTCGGCGATGTTCTCCAGCCAGCGGTCGACTACGCCCTCGTCGGTGATGTCCCAGGGCAGGTAGAGCAGGTCGTCGGTCGAGAGCGAACGGGCGAAGGCGAGAAAGCGGGACTTGTCCGCTTCGCTCATCAGGCGCATGTCGATCTCGCGGCCGCCGCGCAGGGTGGCGCGGCTGGGGTATCGCCGCGCGATCAGGGCGGCTTGGCGGGCGGATGCTTCGGTGGTCATCGATCTACTCCCGTTTCACTGTCCTGACGCGCCTGCGACGGCTCGATCCGACGTGTGCGTTCGCGTGCGCGCAGAGTACCATCGCCCACCCGAACTTGATTACGAGCATGCGAAGAAATGTGTTTCCATACCGTCAGCTTGAGGGCGGGCGCCAGCGGGTGGTCTTGGGCTGGAGGCGCGCGCCGCGATCGGCGGCGGAATCGGACTCGACCATGACTTCGTCGCCGGGGTACATCGTGCCCTGGCGGACGACACGGGCGTAGAGCCGCGAGCGCCCGGGATGGGTGGCCTGGTTGATGCGGTTGAAGTCGCCGTCGCGGAAGCAGTGACCGATGATCCGGCAAGGCGCGGCATAGGAGGTGATCTCGACGACCACCTGCTCGCCGAGGTGCACGCGCGAGCCGGGGACGAGCTTTCTCCAGTCAATGCCGCGGATGGTGACGTTCTCACCGGTGGTACCCGGGCCGATCTGGTGGCCGTCGGCGCGGAGCTGGTCGAGGATTTCGGCGGAAAAGAGGCACACCGCGCGTTCCGTGCCGCCGTGGTGGCGTCGGTCGCGCTGGCGGTCTCGGGTGAGGCCGAACTCGTTGACGACGGCCTCGGGCACGGCTCGCTTGGGCACACCGCCGGGGGAGACGTTGAGTTGTTCGATGCGTCCTGTGGTGGTGGATTTGGCTGTGGTCATGTCGCTGCCCGCCTTACAACCGAGGTTGGCACGATTCTAGGGGTTGTGGAGCGGAGTGCCCCCCTCTGCCTTCGGCATCTCCCCCCGCCTACGACGGGGGGAGAGAAGACTCGGTGCGCCAGTGGGCGATCATGCCGTCGACGTAGAGGACTCGCAGAGCGGTCAACAGACCGGGTAGGAGCTGCGCTCGCTGTTGCGGATCGACTCCTTCGAGCAGGTCGTCGAGCAGGTCTCGGACGGGTCTGATGCCGTCGATTCTTGAGGCGAGGGCGGCGATCAGGGTGGAGATCGGCGCTCCCTGGGGTCGCGAGGACGAGGAGATCACGGCTCCCCACTCGAACTGTCCGTCGCCGATCACCGGTTTGCGGGCGAGGGTGACCCCATCGGCGAGGACAGGGACGGCGTCGAGCATGGGACTGCGACTGGGCCAGACGGAGTCGATCAGGCCGGCCATCTCGGTGTCTCGGTCTTCGCGCTCCTGTTCGACGGCGACGACGCCCTCGACGAAGTCCTGCGGCGCTTCGCCGCGCTCGAGGACGACGCGCTCGTAGCCCTGCGGCGGTTGCCCGGCGACGGCGGCGACGAAGGCTTCGCGGGGGGAGACGTCGTCTCCGCCGTGGACGATTCGGCGCGCTTCCCAGAAGTAGGAGTCGGAGGTACGGTTAGAGGCGTAGAAGAGGGCGGCCATCTCGCGGAACTGGTGGTACTGCTGCATGTAGAGCTGGGTGTAAACCTCGGCGGCGGGCTCGCGCATTTCGGGATCGCGCAGGGCGGAAGTGACGTAGGCGGAGGCCAACAGCGCGGACGAGAGGGCGAGGTGGACTCCGGAGGAAAAGAGCGGGTCGATGAAGCAGGCGGCGTCGCCGACGAGGATGTAACCGTCGCCGACGAGGCGTTGCGAGGTATAGGACCAGTCGCGGATGATTCGCGGCTCGTCGATCGGCTCGGCCGCCAAGAGCATGTCGGCGGTCCTGTTTGTCATGGCGAGTTGGTCTCGATAGAACTGGTCGGTCATTTGCTCAGTCAGTCGGGCTCCGCCCCAGGCGGCGTCGACGACGATGCCGACCGACATGATGTCGTCGGGCAGCGGAATGGCCCAGGACCAACCGTGCTCGTAGGCCTCGATGAAGATGTTGCCCGTGTCCGGATGGGGCAGGCGCTCCGCGCCTCGGAAGTAGCTGTAGACGGCGAGATTGCGGAAGAAGTCGTCATTGACGCGCAGGTCGAGACGACGGGCGAGGAAGCCGTTCTGGCCGCTGGCGTCGACGATCCAGTCGGGAGTGAACTCCTGCGTCGTGCCGTCGGGCGACTCGACCGTCAGCGCGGTTGGCTTGTCCCGATCTAGGGCGACGTCGGTGACGCGCCAGCCCTCGCGGACATCGACGCCGCTGCGCTGTGCGTTGCGCAGGAGGATCTGGTCGAAGGTCGGGCGCCAGACCTGGTAAGCGTGGGGATAGCTGGCGTTGGTTTCGGCGAAGTGCCAGGACCAGGGTTCGGGGTCGCGTCCCCAGACCATCGTCGCGCCGTACTTGGGCGTGAAGCCGGCGGCCTCGATCTCGTCGATCACACCGAGCGTCTTGAGGATCGGAATCGATGCGGGCAGGAGCGACTCGCCGACGTGTTCGCGGGGAAAGACCTCGCGCTCGAAGAGGGTGACCTCGAATCCCTGCCGGGCAAGCAGCGTCGCGGCGGTGGATCCGCCGGGACCTCCGCCGATCACGATTACCGATGCCTCAGAGCTGTCAGCCATTGAGGTCAGCGTACTCGCGGATGCAGGCGTCAAGTTCAGAGCCCAGCGGCTTGGCGATCATTGTTGCGCCGTGCAGTTTGATCTCCAGTGGCGAAGCATCCGGCACTTCATCGGTGACGAACAGTTCCTCAGCTTCGAGCAGTGCGTCGATAAAGCGGAGGTTCGAAGAAGCCTCGGCCGGTAGCATCCAGGCGCGACTCACATCCCAGATCGACATATCAGTGTTGCCATCGCCATCCGTCCAGGACACGGTCGCTGCATCAATGGTTGGGGTGTCGGCCTGTTCGGTGGTGTGATTGGCAACGTCTACGAATCCCATGAGCGTTGCGACGGCATACACCTCACCCTGTGCATTCCGGATCCAGTCGGGCGCGTCGTCGTCAGTGAATCCAGCGGGACCACAGCTAAGCAACAGTCCGCGACCTGCGTCCGGATCGATTTCAGATAACGTCAAGCTGTGCCGACCGAAGTCCGGCAGCCAGTAGGCATAGGCCGAGTGAGAGTCGCCGGCACGTTCCTCAATCACAGCCCGATTGCATTGGTCGACTGCGAACTGCACGGGGGTGTTGAACAGGCTCGTCAAGTCGAAACGCACGCTGAGCGCTTCTTCACCGTCCTCGGATCCGATCAGCTCGGCGGTCTGGGCATCTCGGAGATCCTGCAGGAAGGCGGCCTCCACTTCAAGACTGGCCGCCACGGCTGTTGCGGGTCTAGAACTCGTGCTGAGTTTCCAGCGTCCACCTGTCCAGGGCTGACCATCGAGACGCCACGACCAATCGAGTCCCCAGAGGCCCTCAGGATCATCGGATCCTGATGAGTCGCCGTCGGAACTCCAAGTCCACTCGGTTCTGCCCGGCTCCCCAGGCATTGCATCGACGTTGATTCCTGCGTGCTCCCTGCCAACATCGGCTTCGGGGATTCCCGGCTCGGTCAGGCACACGACACGGAGGGACGATGTTGGACGGTCGCCCGAGACGATGGCGCCGACGTGCCAGCGTTCGGCTTGCTCGTTGTAGACGATGGCGACGGTGACGTGGTCCGGCAGCCGAGCGGGCGGCTCGTTGCTACAGGCAACGGCGAACGCTGCGAATCCGACGAGGAGCATAGCGGCAACAGCGGGGAGTCTTGTCGCACTCATGCCTCATCCTCGGCGTCAACGGTCGGGCCCGCGGTGAAGATGGTACCGGCCGAGCGGGTTCCTGCGTGAACCAGGAACTGGGGGGAGCCCCCCTCTGTCCCCCCGCCTTCGCGGGGGCAGGCTCTACGGGACATCTCCCCC
>JAPPBK010000248.1 GCA_026705105.1 Chloroflexota bacterium
CGGTCCTGGAGCCGCTGATCCTGCCCAAAACGTTCGGCCTGGCACACTTCGGCGCGATCATGGGCACGCTGTTCATGATCGAGACGATTGGACAGTTCCTGGTGCCGACGGTCGGCGGGGCGATCTACGAACTGACCGGCGAGTACCGCCTGCTGCTTCTGGTAAACGTAGGATGCCTCGGCCTGTCGATGGTGTTCTTCACGCTGGCGCACCTGATTCCCAACCCGCACTTCCCGAGTCCACCGGTGCGCTTGATGCGTCCGCTGCTGTCCATGTTCGAGGCGCGGCCGGAGCCGCAGCATCAGGCGACCAACGGCGTGCGAGCAGTCTCGGCCAATGGTGCGGCTAGTGCCGAGCCGAGCGGATCCCCGCGTGAAGCGGGGACTGGGATGATTGACTAGAAGATGCCCAGCTCGAACTTGGCCTCGTCGGAGCACATCTCGCGCGGGTCCCAGGGCGGGGAGAAGACGATCTCGGACTCGACGTGATCGACGCCCTCGACGGTCGAGGCAGCCTGCTCGATCTGGGCCTTGATCATCGGGCCGACCGGACAGGCGGGAGAGGTGAGGGTGAACTCAACCTTGACGCTGTCCTCGGTCGGCGTCTCGACCGCGTAGACGAGGCCGAGATCGACGATGTTGATACCAATCTCCGGGTCGAAGACGGTCTTGAGCGCTTCGAGGACTTCTTGCTCCGAGGCCATGGTTGGCTCCTAACTACTGGTCACGCGGGTGGGAATGTCGCTGTCGTCGGACACGGATTCGCCGGCGGCGTCGGCGAGCGCCTGGTCGAGCACCTTCCAGGCGAGCAGGCCGCACTTGATCCGCACGGGAAACTTGGCCACGCCGGAGAGCGCTTCGAGGTCGCCGAGGTCGACCGCGTCGAGGTCGAAGCCGTCGTCGGTCAGCATCTGTTGGACGTGTCTCGACATCTCGCGGGCTGATTCGATGCTGCGTCCGGTCATCGCTTCGGTCATCATCGAGGCCGAACTCTGCGAAATCGAGCAGCCGCTGCCGCCGAACCCGATTCCATTGAGTGAGCCGTTGACGATGGCGACCGAAAGCTGGATTTCGTCGCCGCAAGAGGGATTGAAGCCCTCGGCGGATACGGTCGCGTCGTCGCGAGCCCCGCGATTGCGAGGGCTGCGGTAGTGGTCGAGAATCACGTCGCGGTAGAGGTCATCGAGATCGACCGGATTCTGGGCTTCGCGATTGGCGGCCACGGTCAGACTCTCTCCAGCTGGGCTAGCGTGCGAAACCGAAGCGCTCACCGGCCTCAAGCAGGCCCTCAACCAGCGCATCGACTTCGGAGCGTTCGTTGTAGAGGTAGAAGGAGGCGCGCGCGGTCGCGGGCACGCCGAGCGTGCGCATCAGCGGCTGGGCGCAGTGGTGTCCGGCGCGCACGGCGATGCCGCTGCGGTCGAGGATCGTGGCGATGTCGTGCGAGTGGATGTCGCGATAGTTGAAGGCGATCACGGCGGCGCGATCGGCCGCGTCGGCGGGGCCATAGATGTCGAGACCCTCCAATCGCGAGAGCCGTTCGACCGCGTAGTGCGTGAGCTCGGCGTCGTGCGCGGCGACGGCGTCCATGCCGACCTCGTTGAGGAAGTCGAGCGCCGCGCCGAAGGCGATCACGTCGGCGATGTTGGGCGTGCCGGCCTCGAACTTGTGCGGCAGCGCCGCCCAGGACGACTCCTCACGGGTGACGACGCTGATCATCTCGCCCCCGCCGAGGAAGGGGTCGAGGTCGGCCAGCAGTTCCTGGCGTCCCCAGAGCACGCCGACGCCGGTCGGTCCGAGCATCTTGTGGGCGGAGAAGGCGACGTAGTCGGCGCCGAGTTCGTTGACGTCCACAGGAATGTGCGGGGCGCTCTGGGCGGCGTCGACGATCATCGTCGCGCCAACGGAGCGGGCCATCTCGGCGATCTCGGCGACCGGCGCGATGCTGCCCAGCACATTGGACATATGCACAATCGAGACGATCCGGGTATTGGCGTTGATCGCCGCGCGGGCGGTATCGACATCGATCTGCTGGTCGTCGTTGAGCTCGATGAATCGCAGGACTGCGCCGGTGCGCTGGGTGACAAGCTGCCAGGGCACGAGGTTGGAATGATGCTCCGCCGCCGAGAGGACAATCTCGTCGCCCGGGCGCAGGCGCGCGCCGAGCGTGTAGGCCAGCAGGTTGAGCGACTCGGTCGTGTTTCGGGTGAAGACGATCTCGCGGTGGCTGGATGCGCCGATGAAGTCGGCGACCTCCCTGCGCACTCCCTCGTAGGCCGAAGTCGCTTCCTCAGCCAGCGTGTGCAGGCCGCGGTGGATGTTCGCGTTCATCGTCGAGTAGTAGTTGCTCAGCGCATCGATCACCGACTGCGGTTTCTGCGTCGTGGCCGCGTTGTCCAGGTAGACCAGGGGCTGCCCGTGAACCTCGCGCGAAAGGATCGGGAACTGTTCGCGGATCGCGGCGGTGTCCAGGTGCGTCGCGGTGGTCATGTCAGTCAACTTCGATCCGAACCTGACCGTCGGCCACGGAGACGGCGAAACAGCGGACCTTGCCGATTGCCGGCAGGGTGACGGCGCGGCCGGTGGTGACGTCAAAGAGCGCGCCGTGGCGCGGACACTCGATCCGGTCGCCCTCGAGTTCCCCCTCGCCGAGCGGGCCGTCGTCGTGCGTGCAGCGGTTCTCGATGGCGTACAGGTCGCCGTCTTCGACGCGGCAGAGGGCGATACTCTGTCCGCCGACCTCGACGACCCTCGCGGTCCCCGGCTCGATCTCGTCGATGTTGCCGACTTGTTCGATGGTCATGAGGACGACCCCGCAGGTTCAAGCTGGATTTCGACGAGCTCGTCGATCACGTCGCGCATGTGTTCGTCCGGCACGCCGTCGGCGATCTCGGCAAGGAACCCGCGCACGACCATGCGCTCGGCAATCTTGGGCGGAATGCCGCGCGCCTGGAGGTAGAAGAGCTGGTCGGGATCGACGGGTCCGACGGCGGCGGCGTGCGAGCACTTCACGTCGTCGGCCTCGATTTCGAGCATCGGGATGGGATCGGCGCCCGAGCCGTCGTCAAGCAACAGATTGCGCATCGTCTGGTGGGCGCTGGTCTTCTGGCCTTCAGGCTCGATTCGGATCAGTCCGTACTGCACGGCCTGCGATTCGTCGGTGAGGACGCCGCGGATCAACAGATCGCTGGTTGCGCCGACCCCCTTGTGATGCTGCCGGGTGACGTGCTCGATGTGCTGCTTGCCGTCGCCGACGAAGAGTCCGCGCATCTCGGCGAAGCCTCCGCTGTGCGACATGTCCATGTCGATCCGCTGCTTGTCCAGGTCCGCGCCGAAGGCGGCCGTAGTGACGCGGATCGAGGCGTCGCGACCGACACGGCCTCGGGTCGTCGAGAGCGCAGCGGTCTGCCGATGCCAGCGTTGGACCGACGCGAACTGGAGTTGCGCGCCGTCTTCGGCGATCAGCTCTACGGATGCGTGAATCAGGGGCGACTCGTCGAGGTCGGCGCGGCGGTCGTCGGCGTCGCCGCCGTCGATCAGGGAGAGCTGGGACTCGCGCTCGGCGACGACCACCGTGTAGTGCCAGTGATCGCCGGCTGCCGTGTCCTGGGTGACGAGGTAGAAGAGCGATTCGTCGACCACGACCCCGCGCGGCGCGTAGATGAATGCGCCCTGCGTCCAGATGGCACGGCCGAATGCGTCGTAGCGGTCGAGTGGTTGGCCAACCTCGCCCAGCCACCGCTGGACGAGCTCGGGGTGCTCCACGGCGGCCTCGGAGAGCGGCAGGATGATCACTCCGTCGGCCTCGGCCTGTTCGGCAATGTCGGTGGCGACGATGCTGCCGTGGTACTTGTGAATCAGACCCGCGTGCGCATGCGGTGCGAAGACGTGTTGGGGAACCCTGGTCATCCGGCCGTTGGCGCTGAGCGCCGAGGCGCGGAAGTCGGTGACTCGGGCGCGTCTCGGCAGCCGCTCGCGCGGGGTTCTGCGCCAGGATTCTTCCTGGCCCGTCCACCATTCCATGCCCAGCGCCTGCTCGAGGCTGGCGAGTCGGAAGGCGAGCAACCAGTCGGGCTCGCCCTTGGCTCGGCTCAGCGCTTCAACCTGCGCGCGCAGCTGATCGGGCTTGATCTCCGACTCCGACGGCGCTTCCAGCGGTGCTGTGGTCATCGCCAGGCTTTCGTTGACACTTGTGTGGCCGAGATCGGCGGACGCGGTCGCTAGCCAATCGCGCCGTCCATCTGCAGCTCGATCAGGCGGTTCATCTCGACCGCGTACTCGAGCGGCAGCGACTTGATGATCGGCTCGACAAACCCGTTGACGATCATCTTGGTCGCTTCCGCCTCCGACAGCCCGCGGGCCATCAGGTAGAAGAGCTGCTCGTCGCCGACCTTGGAGACAGTCGCTTCGTGGCCGATGTCGACGCGTTTCTCGTCAATCTCCATGACCGGGTAGGTGTCCGAGCGTGAGTGCTCGTCGAGCATCAACGCGTCGCAGCGCACGTTGGAGCGGCAGCCGTCGGCGCCGTCGTAGACCTTGAGCAGGCCGCGGTAGCTCGAGCGACCGCCGTCCATCGAGAGCGACTTCGACGTGATCACGGATG
>JAPPBK010000330.1 GCA_026705105.1 Chloroflexota bacterium
GCGGCCCGATGTTGATGTTCATGTCGACGGTCTCGAACTCGCGCTCGACGACGACGGGTTCGGTCAGGACTTCGCCTTCGAAGGTTTGCTGGACCACGCGGTCTTCTCCTTCGTATCCCGCTAGTCGCCGCGCAACTGGGCGCGCCTGGCGGCGGCAAGTTCACGGCCGATGCGGACGCGCTCCGCCTGGGCGGCGGCGCGGCCTTCGGGGTCTTCTTCGGCGTCGGGAATGGTCGGCAGTTCGGGCGGCGGCGGCGCGGGCGGACGGTCGTCCTGAGCCGGAGCGCCGGACGGTGCGGCCTCGGCCGCCGCGGCGGCGGCCGGAGCGGCAGCCGGTGTCGGTGGCGGAGCGGCGCCCTCCGGCCGCGGGCCGCCTGCGGGCGGCGCGCCGGCCAGGCGCTCGGCGCGGCGGACAGCGGCCAGTTCTCGGGCGCGGGCGACGCGTTCGGCCTGCTCGGCGCGGCGCTGCTCTCGCTCTTCTTCGGTCATGTCCTCGACGCGCTTGCGCTCCGGGGCGGCTGCGGCCGCAGTGTCGGCGGCGGCGTCTTCTTCCTCGGCCGGTTCGGGCGGCGGGTGCTGCTTGGTGAAGAACTCGACGTCAACGCCCTGTTCCATCTCGATCGGCGCGAGCGGATGGCTCTTGCGCAGCGGATGGATGTCGATGTCTTCGTCGAGCAGCAGGTTGCGCGGGTCGGGGTGACCGATGAACTCGATGCCGAACATTTCGCGGCATTCGCGCTCGGCCCAGTCGGCCATCGCATAGAGATCGGCGACCGACTCGACGACGGCGCCTTCGGACGGCAGCCAGGACTTGATCGTGACGGCCTGGCGCAGAGGGATGGAGTAGAGGTGGTAGACGATTTCGAGGCCGCGATCTTCCCAGTCAACGGCGGTCTGGTTGCGCAGCAGGTTCATCTGCAGGCGCTCGTCGTCGCGGCCGCGTTCCAGCACCTCGTGAATCGATTCCAGCGGAATGGTCAACGCGACGTCGTCGCCCTTGGTCATGGCGGCGTCGAAGTCGACGAGCGGCATGACCTCGCGGTAGGTCTCGGCGATTGAGCCGGGAGGCGGTTCGTTGCCGGGCGGCTCTTCGGAAGCGACGGGGGTGCGTCGTGAGGTCATGGTTGGTCAGTAGCCTCGCGCGCGTTCTTCGACGATCTTTTCTTGCAGGGCGAGCAGACCGTCGATCAGCGCCTCCGGGCGAGGCGGGCAACCGGGCACGTAGACATCGACCGGCACGATGTTGTCGACGCCCTGCACGACGCGGTCGTACTGGGTATAGGGGCCGCCGTTGGTGGCGCAGGCGCCCATCGAGATCACCCACTTGGGATGCGGCATCTGTTCGTAGAGCAGCTTGACCGCGGGCGCCATCTTCTTGGTCACCGTGCCGGCGACGATCATCACGTCGGACTGCCGGGGCGAAGGCCAGGGGACGATACCGAAGCGGTCGAGGTCGTGGTTGGCCATGTAGGTGGCGATCATCTCGATTGCACAGCAGGCGAGGCCGAACGTCATCGGCCAAATCGAGGACTTGCGCGCGGCGGAAATCAGCGCCTCGGCGGGCGCTTGCATCACGCCGGGCAGCACCACCTTGTAGGGGACGGTGGGCGGCTGGTCGTCGATGGCCTGAAGCCGCAACGACTCCGGGGAGATGATGACGGGCGTCGGGTCGCCCATGTGTGGTGGCTGGGAGGTCGTCATGCGCCGCTCTCGCTCCGCTAGTTTCGTTGCCAGTCGAAGACGCCCTTGCGCCAGGCGTAGGCAAGGGCGATCAACAGCGTGCCGATGAACAGCACCATTTGCCAGAGAATCACCTTGCCAAACTCGCCCCCGTCGATCAGTCCGAGAAACGAGACGGCCCAGGGCAGGAGGAACACGACTTCGACATCGAAGACCAGGAAGAGCAGGGCGTAGGTGTAGTAGCGGACGTGGACCTGGGCCCAGTTGCGCCCGATCGGCAGCATGCCGCACTCATAGACCTGGCCCTTGAGCGCGGTGCGGCGTTGGGGCGCGAGCAGCTTGGTCGCCAGCAGGGCGGTGAGGACGAGCATGATCCCAACCGGGATTGCGACCAGCACTGCGCCATAGTTCTCGAACAGTTCGGACACGTCTACCTGCCGTCACCCGCTCCGGTGACCGGGACCTGATTGCCCGGTGCGAACAGATCGTACCCGCGCTCAGTGATCAGGGTCAATGTCTGGTTGAGCGTTGACTGTTGGCGTCCGAGAGGTCGCGCTCGTACTTGAACTCGAAGCTGTGGTTGACGTCGTCCAGCTCTCGGGTATCGGACTTGACGTAACCGAGGCGCTCGTAAAGGCGGTGGGCGTCCTCGAAGCGGGTGTCGGACCAGAGCTCGATCCGCCAGGCGCCGTGTTCCCGCGCCCAATCGACGGCGGTCTCGACAAGTCGGCGGCCCAGTCCGCGACCGCGCAAGTGGGCGTCGAGATAGAGGCGGTGCAACTCGACGGTCGGTCCGTCGATCCGATTGGCGGCGATCGACCCGACGACTACGCCTGCGTCGTCGCGCATCACCCAGATCGCGCCGATTGGCGAGCGGTAGGGGAAGGCGTGCGCCTCGGACAGCAGATCCCAGAACTCGTCCTCGGGATCCCAGATGAAGCCGTACTCGTCGAAGACGCGGTGGATCAGCTCGATCACCTCCGGCGCGGCGTCGTGGCCGGCGGACTCAATCTGATAGGTCACGGCGCGTTACCCTGCTGACTGGCACGACAGACCTGCATGAGACTTACATGAGACCTGCATCAGGTTCGTGAGGAGCACGATATGGGACCGCTGAGCGGCATTCGGATTGTTGAGTTCCAGGGCATCGGACCGGGCCCGTTCTGCGGCATGATCCTGTCCGACATGGGGGCGGACATCGTGCGCATCGACCGCGCGTCGAACGCGCCCTCGGAAGCGCCGGCGAATCCGCCCGGCGATCTGCTGGCCCGGGGCCGGCGTTCGATTGCGCTAGACCTGAAGAATCCCGAGGGCGTCGAGGTGGCGCTCAAGCTGATCGAGGGCGCGGACGCGCTGTTCGAGGGATTCCGACCCGGCGTGATGGAGCGGCTGGGGCTGGGTCCCGACGTGTGCCTGGAGCGCAACCCGAAGCTGGTCTACGGACGGATGACGGGTTGGGGCCAGGAAGGTCCCTACGCGCACATGGCGGGGCATGACATCAACTACATCTCGCTGGCCGGGGCGCTCGCGCCGATCGCGCGCAAGGGCCAAGCGCCGGTGCCGCCGCTCAACCTGGTCGGCGACTTCGGCGGCGGCGGGATGTATCTCGCGGTGGGCATGCTGGGCGCGCTGATCGAAGCGCAGCGCTCGGGCAAGGGTCAGGTGGTGGACGCGGCGATGGTGGACGGCGCCTCGTCGCTGATCACCTCCGTCCACGCCGGACTGGCGACGGGTGGCTGGCGGCGCGGCCGCGCGGCCAACGTGCTCGACACGGGCGCGCACTTCTACGACGCCTACGAGACGCTGGACGGCAAGTACGTCTCGATCGGCTCGATCGAGCCGCAGTTCTACGCCGAGCTGCTGCATCTGCTGGGGCTGGAGAACGAGGAGTTGCCGCACCAGATGGACAACACGCGCTGGCCCGAGCTGAAGGAGCGGGTGACGGCGATCTTCCGCACCAAGACGCGCACGGAGTGGGAAGCGATCTTCGAGGGCTCGGATGTCTGCTTCGGCCCGGTGCTGGAGCCGTGGGAAGCGCCGAATCACCCGCACGCCAAGGCGCGCGGCGCATTCGAGGAAGTCGCCGGCGTGGTGCAACCTGCGCCTGCGCCGCGATTCAGCCGGACGAAGTCGGAGATCCAGGGTCCGCCCGCCTATCCCGGCGAGCACACCGACGAGATCCTGGCCGAGATCGGGCTGAACGGGTCGCAGGGCGAAGAGCTGAAAACGGCGGGCGCAGTTCGGTAACGAACAAGCCCCCGACGCTGGGCGTCGGGGGCTCGGGTTGACGCTCGTTGGAGCGGATGGACTTAGTAGTCCATGCCCATGTCGGGCATGCCGGCGGGCATCATCGGAGCTTCGGGGATTTCGGCGACGAGCGACTCGGTGGTGAGCACCATGCCGGCGATCGAGACGGCGTTCTCGAGCGCGGAGCGGGTGACCTTGACCGGGTCGACGATGCCGTACTCGACGAGGTCGCCGTAGCGGTCGAGCTTGGCGTCGTAGCCGTGGGTGTCGTCCTCGACCTTGCGGATGCGGCCGATCACGACGGAGCCTTCCTGGCCGGCGTTGAAGGCGATCTGGCGCAGCGGCGACTCGAGGGCGGTGCGCAGCAGGCGGACGGCCGTGCGCTGGTCGCCGGTGGACTCTTCGTCCATCCGGGTGAGCGCGCGGTCGGCGCGGAGCAGGGCGCAGCCGCCGCCGACGACGATGCCCTCTTCAACGGCCGCGCGGGTCGCGGAGAGCGCGTCCTCGAGCTTGGCCTTCTTTTCCTTGAGTTCGACCTCGGTCGGCGCGCCGACTTTGATCACTGCGACGCCGCCGGCCAGCTTGGCCATGCGCTCCTGCAGCTTCTCGCGGTCGAAGTCC
>JAPPBK010000295.1 GCA_026705105.1 Chloroflexota bacterium
GGTTGATTCGGGGGTTATGGGTGCATGGTATCGCTTGGCGTCGAGGGCTTCAGATCGTGCAGCCTCAGCTTGCGCCGACCGGCAACTGCGCGAGCGCGTACGCCCGGGCGGCCTCGGCAGTGTTCACGCCTCGTCGATCAGCGAGCTCGAAGATCTCGAGGGTCGTCTCGTAGACGCCTTCGGCGTGCTCGACGGCCTGCTCGTGACTCCAGCCGGCGACTTCCTGGGCGACGGAGATTACGCCGCCGGAGTTGACGACGTAGTCGGGCGCGTAGAGGATGCCGCGTTTGGCGATCAGTGCTGCGTCATCCGGATCGCGTGCGAGTTGGTTGTTCGCGCCGCCGCAGATCGCCCGGCACTGGAGCGCGGGGATCGTCTGTTCGCTGAAGACTCCGCCGAGCGCGTTGGGCGAGAGCAGATCGCAGGGGACGACGAACGCCTCGTCGACCGAGACGGTGCGGGCGCCGATTTCGGCGGCCAATGCCGCCGCGGCAATCGCGCGGATGTCGGCGAGCAGTACGTCTGCGCCGTCCTCGACGAGGGAGCGGGCAACCTTCGAGCCGACCTTGCCGACTCCGACCACCACGATGGTCTTGCCGGCCGGACTGGGGTCGCCGTCGAGCGCTTCGAGCGTGGCGTAGATGCCGCTGAGCACCGTGACGGCGGTCAGCGCCGAGGTGTCGCCGGAGCCGCCGAGCTCCGACGACTTGCCCACGACGTGCGGCGTCCACAGCGAGAGTCGGTCGACCTCCTCGGTGGTCGTGCCGACGTCGGTGGTAGTCAGATAGCGGCCATCGAAGCGGTTGACGAACTCGGCGTAGCTGCGCAGTTGGGCCTCGGTCTTGGCCGCCGGGTCGCCGATCACCACCGCCTTGCCGCCGCCGAACGGCAGACGGGCGGCCGACGACTTGAGCGTCATCGCCTCTGCCAGTCGGCGTACGTCCGAGATGGCGGCGTCGAGGTCCGAGTACGGCTGCCAGCGGGTTCCGCCAATCGCCGGGCCGTTGGCTGTCGAGTGAATCGCGCAGATGGCCTCAAGCCCCGCCTCGGAGTCGATCCAATGGGCGACCTCTTCGTAGCCGTCGAACTCGATCGTGCTGAACTCAGCCATCGGCTCCCTCCTCGCCGTCCATGCGGCTTCAATGTACGCCGTTCCCGACGGCGCCAGAGGCTTCAGAATGCGCGGTTGTCCGCTGGATTACTCAGACGGGGCGTAGGCCTCGACGAACTCGCGCGCATGGTCGGCGATCAACTCGTCGGGCGCCTGTCCGGCGTAGATGCGGATGATCACGCCGTCGGGGTCGACGAAGAAGCTGCGCGGCGGTCCGTTGATTCCGCCGCCGCCGTAGGCGCGGAACACCTCGCCGCGATAGTCCATTGGCACGGCGTAGTTGATCCCGAACTCGTTGGAGAAGTCCAACGCCTGGCCGTCCGACTCCTCGATGTTGACGCCGACCACGATGAGGCCACGCTCGCCCCAGCGGTCCTGGGCGCGAATCAGGGCCGGCACTTCGCGACGGCACGGACCGCACCAGGAGGCCCAAAAGTTGATCAGCACCGGCCGACCGCGAAGGTCTGACAGTCTGAGCGACTCTCCGTCGAGCGTGCGCAGCGTGAAGTCGGGCGCGAGGTTGCCGAACCGCTCGCCCACGGCGCGGCCGTCCACGAGCAGCTCGGCCGGCAGATCAACGACGCCGCCCGCGTCGTTGCCGCCGTCGGGGCCGGGCTGCAGCAGCGTCAGCCAAAGCGCCGCCGCGACGGCGAGAACGACGCCGGCACCGGCGATCACCGTCCGCGCACCGTGGTACTCGCGGGGGCGGTTCGGGTTCTCGTCGGGAAGGTCGGCGCGTTGCTGGGCGTCGTCGGTATCATTCATGGCGGTTGGGAGCGCCTCAACGGTGCGATGGCTGAGTTCTGTGATTCGGTTGGAGGCAGCCTATGACGGCGCAGTCGATTCCGGCGGAGCTGCTGCTCTCGGCGATCCGTGAGGCGGGCGTGCAGGACGTGGTACTCGTGCCCGACACGCACCAGCGTACGGTGCTCGATCTGTTGATGGACGACGACGAGATTCGCACGGTGCATTGCTCGACCGAAGACGAGGCGATCGCCGTTTCGGCCGGACTGATCATTGGCGGCCGGCGTCCGATGATGCAGATCCAGCACGCCGGACTCTACGCGTCGGTCAATAACCTGCGCGGCGTCGGGCTGGACG
This sequence comes from Chloroflexota bacterium, assembly GCA_026705105.1. GTDB lineage: Bacteria > Chloroflexota > Dehalococcoidia > Bin125 > Bin125 > Bin125. Next base: position 2,213 of record JAPPBK010000295.1, read on the forward strand.
GACAGTTCCCGATCGTCATGCTGATCGGTTTGCTGGGCCGCGACCCGGAGCTAACTCCCGAGGAGGACGGCTCTTCGATGGTCAGGCTCTGCCGTCCCCTACTGGAGACGCTCGACATTCCGTCTCATCTGCTCGACGGACCCGACGATCTGCATCACATTGCCGAAGCCTTCGACGAGGCTGCCGAACGCCATGGCCCCGTCGCCCTGCTGGTAGGAACGACCACATCATGACCGACAACACCCAGGTGCAACGAATGTCGCTCGACGCTGCGCTCGACGTGCTCGCGCGTCGTCGCGGTGAGCAGGTAGTCGTCGGCACGATGACCGCCAACGGCGTCTGGCGCGAGAAGTCCCCGCACGACCTGAATCTCGCCTGCATCGGATTCATGGGCGGCGCGTCGACGCTGGCGCTCGGTGTTGCGCTGTCGCAGCCGGAGCGCGATGTCTGGGTGATCGACGGCGACGGCTCGCTGATGATGCAGCTCGGCTCACTGGGCACGATCGCCGGAGCCGCGCCCAGGAACCTGCTTCACATCGTGATCCACAACGGCGTCTACGAGACCAGCGGATCGCAGCCGCTGCCCGCGCAGCAGCAGGTGGATTTCGCCAGGATGGCCGAGGGCGCGGGCTACGCGCAGACGGCATCGTTCGGCGATGCCGAAGAGTTTGACGCGGCGATCGATGAACTGCTGGCGGCCGACGGCCCGACGCTGGTCCAGCTTTACACGAGGCCGGCGGACCGCTTCTACAGCGCCCGCCCAACGCCGCCCGGAACCACGCCGGCCCTCGCCCGAATGTGGCCGCCCGTCGCGGAGGCGCTCAAGTAGCGCCGGCCAAACGGGTCGTGCTGTCGCTACGATGATGTAAGCGAGCCGCTCCTGGGCACGGCGCGATGGAGGCAACCATGCTGACAGTCGAAGAGATTCAGCAAGCGATCGTGTCGCTGTCCAGCGAAGATCGCGATCGACTGCACGAGTGGATGATCGAGTGTGAAGACGCCTGGGATGACTGGGATCGACAGATAGCTGCTGACTCAAGGGCGGGAAAACTCGATTTCCTGGCCGCAGAAGCGTTGGAAGCAAAAGAGAATGGTTTGCTGATCGACTTGCCCATTGGCGAGCAGTCCTAGGTGCATCGAGCGTCACCGAGTTTCTGGGCAACCTATAGGGACCTGCCGCAACCGATTCTGCGACTGGCAAATCGCAGATATCAACTGTTCATAGAAAACCCCTCTCACCGATCGCTGCGTATCAAGAAGGCTGGCGACTACTGGTCGGTACGGGTCGATCGCAATCACCGTGCAGTAGCGGTGCGGGACGGGGAGGACTACGTCTGGTTCTGGATCGGCCGCCACGACGAGTACGTGCGAATCATCAACCCGCGGTGAGGGTTGGGTTCCCGCCTGCGCGGGAACGACTGGGATCTCGCGGGAACTACGGCGAGTGGGCCTAGTGATGGTCGTCGTCGTGGGACGCCTCCGGCTCCACGACGCATTGGTTGGTCAGTGTTCCGATGCCGGAGATCGTGATGCTGACCGTGTCGCCCGCGACCAGCCAGCGCTGAGGATTCATGGCGGCCGCGACGCCTGAGGGTGTGCCGGTGGCGATGATGTCGCCCGGTTCAAGCGTCATCGCCTGGCTGACGTACTCGACGATGTCGTAGCAGTTGAAGATCAGGTGCTTGGTGTTGGAGTCCTGGCGCAGCTCGCCGTTGACCCGGGTCTGGATGTCGAGCGTGTGCGGATCGCCCAGTTCGTCCCCCGTCACGATCACCGGACCGACCGGACCGTGGGTGTCGAACGACTTGCCCATCGTGAACTGCGGCGTGTGCCGCTGGAAGTCGCGCACCGAGACGTCGTTCACGATCGTGTAGCCCGCGATCACCGAGGGCGCGTCAGCCGCCGATACGTGGCGGCAGGTCTCGCCGATCACGACGCCCAGTTCGCCTTCGTAGTCGACCATCTTCGAGGCGTGCGGAATCTGGACGCCGCCGCCGGGACGCTGCACGCAGCTCACCTGCTTGGTGAAGATCGTCGGCATGCGCGGCGTCTGCGCGCCGGTCTCGGCGATGTGATCGCCGTAGTTGAGTCCGACCGCGAGGAACTTCTGCGGATGCGGCACGGGCGCGAGCAGGGTCACGTCGGACAGCGGACGCCGGTTGCCGCCGCGCTCGACCGCGAACTCGGCCATCACGCGGCCCTCTTCACCCAGCGCGAGGAACTCGCGCATATCCGTCGGCGCCTCCGGCTCCGCGAGATAGAGGTCAACGATCTCATCGTCGACGACGACGCCGACGCGGGCGGTGTCTTCAAAGGAAAAGCTGGCAAGTCGCAT
>JAPPBK010000035.1 GCA_026705105.1 Chloroflexota bacterium
CTGACTGAAGAGCGGTTACGATTGTCGCGATGACTATCGAATCGATCTCGGAGTCTGAACTCCCGGCCTGCGTTGTCTGTGATCAGCCGGCCGCTCCCGAGGCGCGCTCAGACTGCTACCGCTGCGGCGAATACTTCCACTTGCGCCTGACGACGACAGCCACCGGTCCGGACTGCGGCGATGTCTGGATCGACGACGAGGTGATGGCGCTGCAGTTTGCCTGTCACAACTGTCTCGCGGAGCAGCGCGGGGAGTCCATGACGACACCCGACCGCGCGCTGCAAACGCCACTGGAGGCGGAGTCATCGCCGAGGCGGTCCCGGCGCGCGACCGAGGGCGCATCGGCGCGCGACCTGGCTCGGGACCGTGCGCGGAGGCGGCGCTGAGATGCCCCGCCAACGACCGCGCCGCCGACGCCGACGCAGTTCGGCCTCAACCGGCCCTGACCCCGTTGCCTATCGGGAACCGACGATCCAGCAGGTCGAAGCAACTCCGGCCAGGCGCTGGATACCCTCGGCCGGCGTTGTCACGGCGATGGGAGTTGGAATCTGGTTGGGCGTGGTGTTCGGAGGTGCGGGCGGGCTGCCGGAGACGGTCGCGCTCTGGGTAGGCGTCCTAATGGCTGGACTGGGTGGTGGACGGATCTTCCGGCGATCGTTGCAGAATCGCCAGCGTAGGCAGTAGCGGGCGCTAGTCGCGGGTCAGGTTGACGCCGCTTCCCTGCACCGAGTCGAGCTTGATGATCACCGCGGTCCCGTCCCGCTCCATATCCCGCGACTTCTCAAGGTCGTGCTGGCCTTCCCAGATTGCGTCGCGCTGTGGCTGGTCGGTGGTGACCGCGGCCTGACCGCGGAAGATGAAGAACTTGCGCGCGGGCATGTTGGTGTAGGTCATGGCGACGCTGGGGTTTTGCGCAATCGCCTCCAGAGTCGATGACGGCTCCCCTCGGACCCAGATGGCGAGCGCGTCATCGCCATACGTCTGCGCGCTGCCGCGAAAACTGACTACCGGCTGGGCATCGGCGCTGACGGCCATCAGCGCGAGAGGAAAACCCTCGTCGAGCGCGCCATTGACGCGGTCCTTGACTTCATCGGGCAAGATCATCGGCATCGGCGGCTCCTTGCTCTGTGGGCAAACTGGTCGGCTGCAGCGAACGCTGCATCCACAGCGCGTCGCGGGCGACTCCGGCCGGCCAGTCGTCGGCCTGGACCTCGACCGAGCGGAGCGGGGTGTAGCCCAAGCGTAGCCAGAAGTAGAGCGCGACTCCATTGTCCGGAGGTAGTGGCGCGAGCGCGACGGTAGCTCCGGCCGCGCAGGCGGCGGCTTCGAGCAAGGGAACGGCTGCTCCCCCGTAGCCGTAGGCTCGCCAACGCGCCTCCACCGCCAGCCAGGTCCAGATCACCGCGCGGGAACCAGGAGTCGCGCCGCTTACGCCGAGCCGGGCGCAGAGCGCGCCGACATGCTCGTCGTCGGCCATGATCCACCAGCCCTGGTCGCCGCCTGCCAGCCGAAGCTCTATCCGACACGGCTCGCGTCGTCCGGCAATGGCCTGGGCCGCTTCCTCGAACCAGTCGCCGGTGGCGTTGGAATCGGCGAACGGGACGATTGCCGCTCGCTCTCCACGAACAGCTGTCGGCCATGCGTCGTTCTGGCTCACGCGGCACCGTCCGGCCCCGGCAAGAACTCGCGAAGCTCGTCCGCCGCGGCAGCGCTCGGAATCTGTACAACGGGCGCGGGGGGCATGGCATCGATGAACTGGCGCCCGTAGCGGCGACTGACGATGCGGCCGTCCAGGACTGCGATTGCGCCGATGTCGGACTGAGTCCGAACCAACCGGCCAACACCCTGTCGAAACTGCAAGATCGCGGCCGGCAGGGTGAACTGCATGAACTCGTTCTCGTACTGCTCACCACGAGCGCGAAGCACGGGATCGTACGGCGGTGCGAATGGCAGTCGGGTCATGATCAACAAGGAGAGCGCATCGCCCGGGATATCGACGCCGCTCCAGAGCGCGTTGACGCCGAAGAGCACGGAGCGTGAATCGCGGCGCAGCGCCTCAACGACGGCGGCCGCCGAGCCATCGCGACCCTGGCGGAGAAGCACCAGGCCTTCCCGTTCCAGTCGCTCCTGCGACCGCTTCGCAACTTGGTTCATGGCACTATAGGAGCGGAACAAGACCATGGCGCGGCCGCCTGCAGCGGTAGCGAGCGACACGATGGCGTCGGCGACCGAGTTGTGGTGTTCGGGATTGTCGGCATCGGGGATGTCACTGGGCAGATAGATGCGGCATTGTCGTTCGTAGTCGAAGGGCGAGCCGTGCTGCGCCTCTGCCGCATCCTCGATGCCGAGTCGCTCGCACAGGTAGCTGAAGTCGGCGTCCTTCGACGAGGACGCCGCCAGGGTCGCTCCGGTCAACACTGCGGCATGTCGCTCCTCCCAGAGCGGTCGCAGGAAGTCGGCGACACTCAGTGGGGCGGCGTGGACGCTGGTTCGCTCCGACTTCCTGGTTTCCCGCGTGGCCCAGGCGACGGTGTCCTCGGAGTGCTCCGTGACTGCGCGATTGAGCTGGTTCATCCGATCATTGAGTTCGGCGACGAGCACTTCGGCTTCCTCGGCGAACGAGAGGAGTTCCTGTTCCTCGTCGCCTCGAAACTCGGCGGCCTTGCCGCGCCCGCGCTCGGCGATTTCCTTGACTTCGGCAGAGAGACGGATCAGGTCTTCATACGCGCCTTCCCAGACAATCTCCACGTCGGACCATGCGCGGCTGTTGCGAGCTCCGGGACTGAGCGTGACCCGATCCTGGTTGCCCATGCGATCGTCCGCATACTCGGACACGAATGCGGCAACGTCCTCGAACAGCTTGGCCAGGGACATCTCGCATCGAGCAACGGACTGAGCCAACGCAGCCGACTGGTCGTCCAGCCCCACCTGCGTAGCCCTGGCGGCCAGCGAGTCGGCCCCGTGCGCCACCTTCACGACTGTCTCCATCATCCAACCCTCGTTCATGGCCAGGGAGAGTTGGTCGGTAGCGACATCCTCGAGCGCATGCGCCTCGTCAATGATCGTGACTGCGGCATCCGGCACAGTGATCGCTCCGCTGATCAGCGACCGAACCAGCAGCGCATGGTTGGCGATGACGATGTGCGACGCAGCCGCCTGCCGCTGCACTCGCAGGAGGAAACAACTGCCATCGTTGGCGTATTCGCAGGTCCTGTCTGAGAGACAGCGCGTGTCGCCGGCGGAGAGTTTCGGCCAGTGATCGAGCATCGGCGCCGGCAGCCTGAGCTCCGCCCGGTCGCCTCGCTCGGTACTCGATCTCCAGACCGCGGCGCGGGCGAGCAGCAAGGGGTCTTCCCAGTCGGCGCAGCGACCAAGTTCGAGGTCGAGCTTTTGCTGGCAGAGATAGTTGTCTCGACCCTTGACCACGGTCGCCCGGAGCGCGTCGGCCGCGTCCCGGGAGACCCCCGCAATCAACCGTCGAGCGAACTCGATGTCCTTGTGTGCGAGTTGCTGTTGCAGATTGATGGTGTGTGTGCTGACGATCACGGTGCTGCCAGTCTTAAGCGCCCACAGCGCGGCGGGAACGAGATAAGCGAGCGATTTGCCTGTGCCGGTGCCGGCCTCGACGATTAGCGTGCCTCCGTGTTGCAGCGTCTGCGCGACGTCTCGTGCCATATCGAGTTGCTCGGTTCGATGTTCAAACGCATCGTCGTCAAGCGAGGCGAAGGCAGCCTCGGTCAGGGCGGCAAGGGATCCCTCAGGCAGTTCGACACGCTCCGGCGAGCGCGCAACCGCTGGCCCGGCCGTCCGCGGCCTGTCGGGGGGTTGAACTCGGGGCGTGTTTCGCTCCCAATCCCTGAGTATGCGTCCCGGTGGCCAGAAGAAGGAACCGGTGCCGCTGATTTCGGCGAGGGCGTCTCTCGCGTCCAGCGAATGTTCGGCAAAGCGCTCGCCGAGACTGAGAAACAGTTGCCGGCATGCTTCGGCATCGGCGAGTGCGCGATGGGCATCGTCGAGTGGGATCCCGTAGCGCTCGCAGAGGTCGCCCAACCGGTGGGAAGGCGCCATCGGATCGATCATCTGCGCCAAGGGCAAGGTATCGACGGATGGAGAGGCGGACTCGATGCCGACCTCCTTGAGAAAGCTCTCGTCGAAGCCGATGTTGTGACCGATCAGGGTTGCGCCGTCTAGCAGTTCGCGCACCCGTCCTTCGACCTGGTCCCACGCCGGCGCCGACTCAAGCATCTCCGGCGTGATGCCGGTCATTCGCTGGACGCGGAGCGGCGGCATCTCCAGCGGGCGGACGAGCGTTTGCCAGCTATCGAGCACTTGCTCGGGGGTACAGCGGATCACGCCGACTTCGATGATCTCGTCGAAGCCAGGCTTGAGGCCTGTCATCTCGAGGTCGACAGCGGCGTAGATGCGTTCAGTCACGCCCGAACCAGACGTCTGCGGGTGAGATTCCTATGGAGCTTCATCCTCGGCGCAGGGACCGAACGGACGGAACTCGCCGACGTTGAGTCCTTCGTAAC
>JAPPBK010000468.1 GCA_026705105.1 Chloroflexota bacterium
ATTCGATTTCCTGGGCGCGCAGCAGATGCTCGTCGCGAGCGGCTTCGTCAACGGTCGATTGCGCGGCGGTCAGCGCCTCGTCGAACTCGGGCGTGGCGAACGCAGTCGGGTTGAAGGTGGCCGTGCTGCCCAGGAACGACGGCAGATGCACCGTTGGCGGGCGATTGACGAAGTACATGGTTTGCAGCGGCGTCGAGAGGATGCGCGCGAAGTCGCTGAAGAACGCATCGGGCGGGATCTCTTCGATGGTCAAGGTGACACCGGCTTCGGCCAGTTGGCCGACCAGCAACTCGCTGGCCGCCACCAGACCCGGCGCGACCTCCGATGCGCTCAGACTGAGCTCGGAGATACCGGCGGCGGCGAAAAGCGCGGTCGCCTGCTCCAGATCGCGGCTGCGTTGGGGCAGGCGGTCGTTGTAGCCGACCATGCCCAGTCCCATCAGGTCGTTGCCGATCTCGCCCTGGCCGAGCAACACGCCGTTGACCATCTGCTGGCGGTCGATCACGAGTTTCATCGCCTCGCGCAGTCGCGGGTCGTCGAAGGGCGGGAACGACGTGTTCATCGAGAAGCCCAGGCCGGTGGAACCAAGCGTCGAACGCTCGACGATGATGTCGGGGTTGTCCTGTTCGGCCAGCCCAATCGCGGGCGTGAGCTGGTAGGCGAAGTCGATCTCGCCCGACTTGAGCGCATTGATGCGTGCGTTGGAGTCGTTGATCGGGATCGTGACCGCGCCGTCAAGCGAGGGCGCCGGCCCCCACCAGTCCTTGTTGCGGATCAGCTCGACGCCATCGGCCTGGTCGTTGGAGGCGACGCGGAAGGGCCCCGAACCGTTGGGCAGGATGAGGTCGTCAATGCCATCCGGAATCACCGGCGTGTACAGCGCCAATGCAGCGTCCAGGTAGTCGGCGCGCGGTCGGAACAACGGTATCTCGAGCGTGTGGGCGTCAACGGCAGTCATGTTCCCAAAGTCGACATCGGCCCAGCCCGCGGCGAAGTACGGACTGGTCTCCCAGTCGCCCAGGAACCGGATCGAGAAGGCGATGTCCTCCGCGTGCAAGGGGCGGCCGTCGTGGAAGCGCACGTCGTCGCGCAGGTGGACCGTCCACTTGGTGGCGTCCTCATTGGGCGTCATGCTCTGTGCGACGCCGAGTTCGAGCCCGTCCTCGCCGTGCAGCGCGAGGAAGTCAAAGGCCGACGCCATCGAGTGGTAGGCAAGCACCGAGTAGATGTTGCGTGGATCGATGGCGCTGCCGCTGCCGCCCAGGGCGGAGAAGCGCAGCGTGCCGCCGCTCGTCTCGGCGACCATCGCCTGCTGCTGTTGTTGCTGCTGGTCGGCCTGCTCGGCGGCGTCCTGCTCTTGCTGCTCAACCTGCTGGGCAACCTGCTGCGCGGCCGCCTGTTGATCCTGCTGCTGCGCTTGAGGCTGCGCGGCAGGCTGGGCCTGCTGCTGCTGATCCTGCTGCACATCCGCCGCAGCCGGCGCGGCTTGATCGTCGTCATCGTCGCCGCAGCCGACGAGCGCCAGCGCCGTCGCGCCAACACCTGCGGTCGCAGCGGCACGCAGGAATCCGCGCCGCGAGACGCGGAGGTTTGAAAAGGAGGTCATTGAGTGGTTCAATCTAGGGAATGCCGGAGTCATGCCCGGCAAACCAACGCTCCGAGCGTAGTACACGCCGAGGCAATCGATGCACTGGGCTGTGTCAAGTACTAACTGTTCAGCACGATGTCCTGGAACTTGATCAGTCCGTCGCCGACCATGTTCACGTTGGAGACCGACGCTGTCGATCCATCGACCCTTGATTCCTTATTCCGGCGAAGCGTGTCCCGCACCTGATGCGGCGTAGGGAGTCTCGCAGGGCCGGCTCGGGCGGCGGAGGGAACGAGATTCCAGCCGGAGCCTGGAATGACTCAGGCGCAGTGATCCAGCGCCCCACTATGGCTTCGCCGCGACGATTGCGATGGCACTGAGCTGTTCGGAGTAGTGACGGAAGACCGAGCGCATCGCTCTGATTCGGCGGCGCGCGGCGGGGGTCCTGGCGACGTTCCAGACGAAACGCAGCGCGCCCGGCAGACCTTCATCGCGCAGCAGGCGGCGCGGTTCGAGCAAGTGCATTGGCGACTCGACCCGAATCTCGATCTGCAGGCCCTGAGCTTCCAGCAAGGAACGCCACTCATCCGCGGTCAACGGTCTCGCGCCGACGTGAATCGCCTCAGAGAGCGCCTGCTGGATCTCGTCCTTCAACTCGTCCGCGAGCGTGTCCGGCCGCAACGAGAGTTCGTGTATCCCGTAGCGTCCGCCGGAGCGGAGGATGCGGGCGGCCTCCGCCACGATGTCCGCCTTGTGCCGCTCGGTCTGCATGGTCAGCATCGCTTCGCCGTAGACCACCGAGGCCGAGGCGTCCGGCAGCCCTGTCTCCTCGGCAAGCCCGACGAGGCAACGCTGCGAATCACCCTCGAGATAGCCGCGCACCAGCACGGCAGCTCGTTCGTCGCGCTCGATGCCGATGTAGGAACGCGGCCCCTGACCCAGCGCCGCCTTCGCCGTCACGCCCAGCCCGGGCGCGAACTCAACGATGTCGTCTGTGGGCCCAATCTCGAGGGCGTCCAACATCTGCTGGGTCAGCTCAAGTCCGCCCGGCCGGAGCACGCGCTTACCCATCTGTGCGAGCAGCCAATGACCTGGCATCCGCTCGTGCTCAAGTCCCCGTCCGGGAAGCGTGGGGTCAATGCCCTGCTTGGTCATCCGACGCTCCTTCGGAGATCGGCGCCGCCCGCGCGATCAGGTCCTGCGCCTGCTGCGTTTGCTGAACCTCCTGCGACGGCTGGGACTCGGCTTCGGATGCCACCTGCGACGGCTGATCCGGCAGGGCGTCCTCAAGTCTCCAGATCGGTCGCACGATCAACGAAACAAGGGCAAACGCAGCCAGCGTCAGCCCGGCAATGATGTACATGAGTCCCATGCCGCGACCCTCGCCGACGCCGATGATCTCGCCGATGCTGCCGGCCAGCGCGCCGCCTTCGATCAGCAGTGGTTCGAAGACGCCGTCGGCCAGCGGGCCGGCGGCGATGATCCCGGTCGATTGCGCGACGACACCGATCAGTACCCGCAGCGCGAAGACGCGGCCCAACACCTCCGGGGCCGCCTTGACCTGCCAGATCACGCGGTTGAGTCCGATCGCGAAGACGAACGATGCGCCGATGATGAACACACCCGCGGCGGTCACGACCAAACTCTCGGAAACGCCGGTGATCACGCCGCCGACGCCGGCCAGGACCATCGCGCCGAGGATCCCGTTCATCCTGCGCGCCGGGCCGCCCCAGGCGGCGAGCAACACGCCGGCGACCAGCGAGCCTACGCCGAAGCAGGTCAGCACGGCGGCCGCGCCGGCTTCGTCGGAGATTGCCAGTGAAAGCGGCGTGGCCAATGCGTAGCCGATGCCCGGCATGATCAACATGGACATGGAGACGAAGAAGATGAGCATTATGAATGGTGGACGTTCTTTGATGTACCGCACGCCGAAGCGGAACTCGGCCCAGACCGACTGGCCGGCTTCCTGCAGCACGCGCACCGGTTGCGGGATTACCGACAGGCCCAGCACGATGATGCTGATCCCGAAGGTGACGAAGTCGACCACGAAGACCGCGCCCAGGCCGAGGCCGAGGAACAGCGGCACGGCCAGCACCGGAGCGAGAATGATCTCGAACGACTGCAGCATCTGGGTCACGCCGGCCGCGCGGCCGAGCTGGTCCTGGGGCATCAGCATCGGCGTGCTGGCGTCGAGCGCCGGCAGGATGAAGGCGCTGGCGACCCCGTTCGCGATCAGTGCGATGTACAGGTGCCAGATCTCCAGCGCGTCGGAGAAGTAGAGCACCGCCACGATGATCGTCGGCGCAGAGGCGCCCGCGTTGGCGAGGATCATCACCAAGCGCCGGTTCCAGCGATCAATCAGCGGCCCGACGAATAGCGAGGCGATGCCGAGCGGCAGGATCGCCGCGAACAACATGGTCGTGTAGTCGGCGGCGCTGCCGCCGACCTCGTCGCTGAGCACCCAGAGACCGAGTCCAAAGCGGGTCATGCCCGACCCGAGCGTCGAGACCAACTGACCGCCGGCCAGGGCGAAGAACGCGCGGTGTGCGGTGAATCGAGGCATGGCTGCGATCTAGGGCTGCATCGCGAAGGATATGTGTTTTCTGTCAGACTATGCAAGTTATTCATCCGGCTGCGCCACTTGCCGAGCGCAGCCTGCCACGGGTCGAGTCAGACCCGAGGATCGCAATCCGCCGAAGCGCCCGCGACCCGGCGATGTCGCGCAGGCGATAGTGTCCGCAAATCTCCGGCGCTACCTTCTAGGCTTGACTGGACGGGAGGCCGACAAAAGTCTGACAGTGCGTGAAGACCGCCAGTTTCCTTCCAGGCGGTTCTGATGGCCTTGCGGACGGGCCGCCGAGAGCGCAGAGTCCGCCTAGATCGATCTCTCCAAATGACCCGCACGGGCACAGAAAACATCCAC
>JAPPBK010000448.1 GCA_026705105.1 Chloroflexota bacterium
CTGAGGACATCCAGGTCCCGACGAAATTCACCTGAAGGATCACGGATCCGGTTCCCGACCGAGGCAGGCCTCCGGCGTTGTTGCACAATCCGTCAAGTCGGGAAAAGGAGACGACCCAGCGACATGGAACACGAAATCCAGCAGTTTCTGACTTACATGGCGGCCGAGCGGGGAGCGTCGGCCAACACGATCTCCGCCTATCGCAACGACCTGGCTCAACTGCGGGCCTACTTCGTCGAGCAAGCGCACAGCGGCGGAGACGACCTGTCGGCGAGCATGCCGATTGGTCGGATCGACACCGAACAGTTGCAGGGCTTCATCGTGCACCTGCGCGAGCAGCAGTACGCGGCCGCGACTGTCGCGCGCAAGGTGGCTGCGGTCAAGAGCCTGTTCAGCTACCTCCACGGCGAGGGCCTGATACTGGACAACCCCGCCGAGCAGCTCACCTCGCCCCGAGTCGGGCGGAGTCTGCCGCGAACGCTGACGATTCAGGAGGTCGATGCCCTGTTGGAGCAGCCGAGCCGCTGGAACACGCCAGAGGCGGCGCGCGACCAGGCCATGCTGGAAATGCTCTATGCCACCGGAATGCGCGTCTCCGAGTTCGTCTCGCTCGATCTGTCCTCGATCGAACTTCAGGGACAGCGCGCCTCGGTTCGCTGCGTCGGCAAGGGTCGGCGGGAGCGGCTGATTCCGATTCACTCGGCCGCGGTGGCGGCGCTGCACCACTATCTGCAGGAGGCGCGCCCGAAGCTCGCCCGCGGGCGCCGCGAAGTGGCGTTGTTTATCAACCGGCGCGGTGAGCGTTTGACTCGCCAGGGCGTCTGGCTGATCATCAAACACTACGCCGAAGAGGCCGGGATCAAGGGCGTAACGCCGCACACGCTGCGCCACAGTTTCGCGACCCACCTGCTGCGCGGCTCGGCGCCGCTGCGCAACGTGCAGGAACTGATGGGACACGCCAACATTTCGACCACGCAGCTTTATACGCAGCTCACCAACGAGCACCTGCGCGACGTCTACGATCGGGCACATCCCCGCGCCAGTTGACGGGGCAGCCCAACCGGAGGTGAGCGTGGCGTCAACCAACATCGTGTCTATCCGCGCGAGAGAGATCCTCGACTCGCGCGGCAATCCCACCGTGGAAGCGGACGTTCAGTTGGAGGACGGCGCCGTCGGCCGCGCCGCAGTGCCTTCGGGAGCAAGCACGGGCTCGCATGAGGCGGTCGAGCGGCGAGATCGCGACTCGGACCGCTATCGCGGCCGGGGCGTGCTGAACGCTGTGCGTGTAGTCAACGACGAGATCGCCGATGCGCTCGCTGGGCGGGATGCGTCCAATCAATCGGCCATCGACCACGCGTTGATCGCACTGGACGGAACGGAACAGAAGTCACGGCTGGGCGCGAACGCGCTGCTCGCAGTGTCGATGGCGGCCGCCAAGGCAACGGCGGCCGCAACGGGGCAGCCGCTCTACCGCTCGCTCGGCGGCGGCGAGGCGGTGCTGCTGCCGGTGCCCCTGGCCAACATCCTCAACGGGGGCGCCCACGCGGACAACGGCGCGGACTTCCAGGAGTTCATGATTGCGCCGATTGGCGCGCCGACCTTCGCCGAGGGCCTGCGGATGGTGGTCGAGGTCTATCACGCGCTCGCGGACGAACTGCGAAGCCGGGGCCTGGCGACGGGTCTGGGAGACGAAGGGGGCTTCGCGCCTTCGCTGCCCAACAACGAGGCCGCGCTCGATCTGATCGTGGGCGCCATCCGCACGACCGGCTACGAGCCGGGCCGCGATGTGGCGATCGCGCTCGATCCCGCCGCCAGCGAACTCTGGTCGGATGGCTGCTACGAGCTGCACACCGAGGGTCGGTCCTTGAGCAGTGATGAGATGGTCGCGCTCTGGCGCGACTGGTGTGAGCGATATCCCATCGCCTCGATCGAAGATGGCATGCACGAGGACGACTGGAACGGATGGCAGGCGCTGACCGGCGCGATCGGTTCGCTGGCGCAGACGGTTGGCGACGATCTGCTGGTCACGAATCCTGCACGACTCCGGCGGGCGATTGAACTGCAAGCGGCGAACAGCATCCTGATCAAGGTGAACCAGATCGGGACGCTGACCGAGACGCTCGAGGCGGTGCGAACGGCACAGGACGCAGGCTGGACGGCGATCATCAGTCACCGGTCGGGCGAGACCGAGGACACCACGATTGCCGATCTCTCGGTGGCAACCGGTTCGGGCCTGATCAAGACGGGCGCGCCAGCTCGCGGGGAGCGAACGGCAAAGTACAACCGCCTGCTCAGGATTGAGGAGGAGTTGGGTCAGCGTGCCCGATACGCCGGGGCAGCAGCGATTCCGCAGGCGTCTCGTCTGGCGTAGCGCACTGCTCAGAGTTCGGCCTTGAGTTGCTCGGCCAGCCGACGAGTCATGCCGGGCGTGGCGGCGAGGTCGTTGACCTCAGCCTCACGCATGGCCTGGAGTGAGCCGAATTTCTTGAGCAGCGCCTTCTTGCGGCGGGGACCGATGCCCTTGATCCGATCCAGCGTGCTCTGCGAGGTCTGGCGGGCGCGCAAGCGGCGGTGATACGAAATCGCGAAACGGTGCGCCTCGTCGCGGATGCGTTGGACCAGGTACAGCCCCTGCGAGCGGCGGTCGAGTCGAACCGGGTCCGACGAATCGACCTGATAGAGCAGCTCTTCGCGCTTGGCCAGTCCGGCCAGCGGGATGTCGTCGACGGCCAGGTTGCGCATCACGTCGTGCGCCGCCGAGACCTGGCCTTTGCCGCCATCCACAATCACGAGGTCCGGCACCGCGCCCCAGCCTTCGGACTCGGACTCAGACTGTTCATCTGCGTCGGATGCGGAAGTCTGCGGCTCATCGGGCACATCGAACCCCTGGGCTCGCTCGGCGCGGCGTTCTTCACCTAGCCGCTTGAAGCGGCGCTGGATGACTTCGGCCATCGAGGCGAAGTCGTTGGGGCCTTCCGACGTGTCCACGGTCTTGATGCGGAAGCGGCGGTACTCGCTCGTGGTTGGGCGTCCGTCGAGGAAGACAACCATTGAGGCGACCACGTTCGAACCCTGCGTGTTGGAGATGTCGTAGCACTCGATCCGGCGCGGCGGCGCGGGCAGGCTGAGCGCCTCTTCGAGTTCGGTCAGTGCGGCGTCGGTGCGGCCGCGGTCGGCCATCCAGCGCACGCGCGACATCGATAGCGTCTCGGACGCGTTCTCGGTCGCCATCTCGACCAGGCGGCGCTTGTCGCCGCGCCGAGGATGGCGGACTTCGACCCGGGTCCCGCGTTTCTCCGTGAGCCAATCCTGGAGCAAATCGAGGTCGTCGATCTCGGCGGGAATCAGCACCAACTTGGGCGGCTGGAGGCCGCTTTCGTAGTGCTGGCGCAGGAAAGAGGCGATCACCGAACCGGTGGACTCGTCCCTGACTCCGGCGAGCGCGAAGTGGTCGGAGCCGGCCATCTTCTGGCCGCGAATGAACAGGACCTGGACGACCGCTTCGTCGCCGTCGACGGCGAGACCGAACACATCGATCTCAGCGGCGGACGTGTCGGCGGTCAGTTGGGTCTCGGTGACTCGCTCGACGGCGCCGATCTGATCGCGAAGCTGCGCCGCGCGCTCGAAGTTCAGATCCTCCGCTGCGTCGATCATGGCGGTCTTGAGTTGCTTGACCACGGTCTCGCTCTTGCCGTCGAGGAAGAGCATGGTCTGGTCGATCACTTCTCGGTACTCGTCCGGCGTGCAGAACGAGGTGCAGGGCGCGATGCAGCGGCGGATGTAGTACTCCAGGCACGGTCGCGGGTCGGAGCCGGTGATGACCTTGTCGCACGAGCGCCAGGGAAAGAGCTTCTTGACCAGGTCGAGCGTCGTGCGCACCGACTTGGCCGAAGCGTAGGGGCCAAAGTAGCGGCTGCCGTCCTTGGCCACTCTGCGCGTGATCGTGACGCGGGGCCAGGGCGCATCGACATCGATCTTCAGGTATGGATAGTGCTTGTCGTCCTTGAGTCGGACGTTGAAGAACGGTTGGTGGCGCTTGACCAGCGTCGCCTCGAGATGCAGGGCGTCCTGCTCGGTGTGCGTGGTGACGTACTCGAGGGCGGCGATACGGCGGGCGAGTACCCGGGTCTTGCCCTCGAGCGAACGCGGCGAGCCAAAGTAGCTGCGCACCCGCGACTTGAGATTGGCGGCCTTGCCGATGTAGATGACGCGGTCATTGGCATCACGGAAGGTGTAGACGCCCGGCCGGGCGGGCATCGCCGCGACCTGCGCCTGGAGCTGGGCGCGGGCATCGTCCGGTGAGGTCGGAGAGGGTCGATCGGCGGAGTCGGTGGTCACGGTTTCAGACTAGCGAAGGGCGAGGGGGCGAGGCGGGGAGCCCCCCTCTGTCGCTCCGCGACATCTCCCCCCGCTGGCGCGGGGGGGAGAGGGGAAAGGGCGAGAGTTGTGAGATGTAGGTGGCGCGCCCGGCAGGACTTGAACCTGCGACCTCTGCCTCCGCAGGGCAGCGC
>JAPPBK010000168.1 GCA_026705105.1 Chloroflexota bacterium
ATTCTTCGACACTTTGGTCGCGCGGGTGGCGGAGCGAAATCCGGGTTACAAGGGATAGGTGGCTGCGTCGTTCGGCGTGGGCATCGACCTCAACCACCGCCACGGTGGAAGCCCCCCTCTGCCTCCGGCATCTCCCCCCGCGCCGCGCGGGGGGAGAGGGGACGGGGCGCGTGGCAGGCAGGCAGTCGGCGGGCGCTAGTCTGCGGTTGGCTGGAACCGATTTGCAGAGGAGC
Source organism: Chloroflexota bacterium (assembly GCA_026705105.1). Taxonomy (GTDB): domain Bacteria; phylum Chloroflexota; class Dehalococcoidia; order Bin125; family Bin125; genus Bin125. Next base: position 234 of record JAPPBK010000168.1, read on the forward strand.
CGATCCGATGACTACTCCCGCTCTCGACATTGAGGCGCACATGGACGCCGAGCACCTTGCGGTGCTGCAGGCGTTGCCGTTCCGATTGGACCTGTCCGACATCGCCGCCACCCGCACCGTGATGGATGGCCTGCGCGAGATGTTGGCGGCCGCCCCCTTGCCCGACAACGTGTCGGTCGAGGATCACATGGCGCCGGGTCCGGAAGGCGCGCCCGATGTGATGGTCCGCACCTATCGGCCCGCCTCATTGCCGACCAATGCCCCGGCGCTCTACTACATCCACGGCGGCGGGATGGTGCTGGGCGACGTGGCGGGCAGCGATCCGTACTGCGCCAACGTGGCCGATCAACTGAACGTGATGGTGGCGTCGGTCGAGTATCGGCTCGCGCCCGAGCACCCGTTCCCCGCGCCGATCGAGGACTGCTACGCCGGCCTACGCTGGTTCGCGTCGTCGGCCGACGAGTTCGGCATCGACCGCAGCCGGATCGCGATCGGCGGCGGCAGCGCCGGCGGCGGGTTGGCGGCCGGGCTGGCGTTGGTCGCCCGCGACCGCGGCGAAGTCGAGGTCTGCTTCCAGTTGCTCGTCTTCCCGATGCTGGACGACCGCAACATTACTCGCAGCAGCCAGGCGATCGTCGACGAGCGGGTCTGGAACCGAGCCGCCAATCTCGTCGGCTGGGATGCCTACCTCTCGGGCAATGCCGGCGGCGACGACGTCTCGCCCTACGCCGCGCCCTCGCGAGCCACGGACCTGGCCGGACTACCGCCGGCCTACATCAACGTGGGCACGCTCGACCTGTTCGTCGACGAGGACATCGCCTACGCGCAGGCGCTGTTGGCGGCCGATGTGCCGGTTGAGTTGCACGTCTACCCGGGCGCGTTTCACGGCTCGAACATGATGGCGCCGGACACCGAGATCTCGAAGCGCTGGAACAGCGACGAACTGGCGGCGCTCGACCGCGCCCTGAACGGTCCGCGCTGACCCGCTCACCTCGCGTCGATGCGGCGCTGGATGAACCAGGAGAAGTACCCGTTGTAGCGGGACTGGATCTGCGGGTCCTTCCAGTCGAAGCCGGTGATGAGCGTTCGGCACAGCTCGGCGCCGCAGTCGCAGACCATCTCGTACGGTTCGTCGTCGGTCATCGCGTAGTCGATGCTCAGTTCCTCGCCCGCCGCAATCTCACGCAAGGCGACGAAGACGATCTGTCCCTGCAGGCCGAGATTGGGTTCGCAGGAGTGATTGAGGTGCATCATCCCGCCCTCGCGCTCGGCGCGCGTGGTCGGTCCGATGAACAGCTCCTCGGTGATCTGAATCTCCGACGGTCCCAGTTCCAGCGAGATGGCGTCGCGCTGCGCTTCGGTCAGCACGTAGCCGCCCTTGACGATCACAATCTCGTCCTGTGCGATCGACTCCCGCGCAAACAGGCCGCGACCGTGAATCCCGCTCGCTCGCTTTTCGATCTTCGGCGAGAACCAGGTCAGGTCCATGCGGCCCTCTGCGACGCGATCAGCCGCCATCCTTATGCGGATTGATCAGGTACTTCTCACCCGTCGCGCGCTTGTTGTAGACCGCGATGTGCTCGAGGTCGAGCGCCTCGGCCAGCGATATCTCCATCGCGTAGTCGCTGGCGAAGGTGGTCGTGACCTCGTCGGCGACGCGCTGCCGCAGACGCTCGGCCGCCTCCGGCCCAACCCGCTCGAGGAACGGCGTCAGCAACCAACCGCCAAGCCCCCAGGCCATGCCGTAGTTGCGATGCAGCACCGTCGGCGTCGTGTCGAGACCACCGTAGATGTAGACCTGCTTGTGCACGCTGGAGCCGTAGCGGTTGAATCCGGGGCTGGTCACCCGCGCCGCAGCTTCCATGCAGGTCAGGAGCTGATTGGCCAGCGGACCGCCGCCGGTGGCGTCGAAGGCGAGCGTCGCCCCCGTCTCGATCAGCGCCTCGGTCAGGTCGTCGGTGAAGCTGTCGGAGCTGGTGTTGCAGACGTGAGTCGCGCCCAGCCCTTTGAGCAGGTCGATGTGCTCGGGCCGACGCACGACGTTGACCAGCGGGATGCCCTCGTCGTTGCAGACCTTTTGCAGCATCTGGCCCAGGTTCGACGCGGCGGCCGTGTGGACGATCGCCGTGTGACCTTCCAGCCGCATCGTCTCGACCATGCCCAGCACGGTCAGCGGGTTGACGAAGCAGGACGCGCCCTCGCGCGGCGTCGTGCCCTCGTTCAGGACCAGGCACTGGTTCACGTGGACGACGCGGTACTGCGAGTACATCTCGCGGGCGATGACGGCAACTGTCTTGCCCAGCAGCGCCTGGGCCGCGTCGCTCGACCCGGCCTCGACCACGACGCCCGCGCCCTCGTTGCCGACCGGCATCGCCTCGTCGAAGCGCTCCGCCTGCATCGGCAGTAGGTTCGATGGCACAGGCGCAGTCACGACCGGAGCCTCCGCCGAGCCCGAGACCACCGCCCGGCTCATGTCCGCCGGTCCGAGCAAGAGGCCGAGATCGGACGGGTTAATCGGCGACGCTTCGACCCGGATCACGACCTCGTTCGGGCCAGGCGCGGGAGTCTCCACCTCGGCGAGCTCGAGTCGCAGCTCGCCGCCGCTCGTGATGGTCGATTGAATCTGCTTAGGCATGGCCGGTCCCGCAATCATGTCTGCATTCGTGTCCTGCGTCACGAAGTCAGAGGCCAGCGTATCGCTAGCCCTCGAGGATGAGCCGGGTCAGTTGGTCGGGCGTGCTCAGCATCGGGTAGTGGCCCGTGTCCAGCTCGTGCCAGCGAGCTCCCAGCTTCTCCGCGCATCGCTGTTGATGGGCGTGCCCCGGATTCGGCGCCTCGCGGCACCAGATCACGGTCGCATCCCAGGACTGGTCCCAGAACGAGTCCAGCACGACCGGACGGTTGAAGACGGCGGCGGGATGCTGGCCGAACCTGTCGGCGGCCCACTTCGCCAAGTCAGCGTCCATGCTGGCGCTGAGCGCCTCGAGCATCGCGCCGGGCCGTGGTCCGGTCGCGACCTCCGAAGCGTCGATCGCCGCGCCCGAGACGATGTCGCGAATCGTCTCGCCGCTGAGCAACGCCAGCGCGTCGACGAAGACGATCCGCCGCACCCGTTCGCGGGCGCGCTCGGCGACCCGCGCCAACACCATGCCACCCGACGACGTGCCGACGAGGCTCACATCGTCGAGGTCCTCATAACGCATCAGCTCGACGAGCTCCTCGGCGTGGGTTTCCGTGGTGATGCCGGGCCGCACCTGGCTGGAGCGCTCGGCGCAGCCGTCGAGCGATGGCGCATACACGTCGTGTCCCTGCGCCCGCAATCGCGATGCCACCGGTGACCAGATCCAGCCTCCCTGGTACGCGCCGTGAATCAGTACGAACGTCGCCATGCCGACCGTCCTTTCCGGACCTCGAATGTCACCCGCCTAACCGACCTCACCCAGACCCTCCGAGCGGCGGACTTCGTTGATCGTCTCCAGGACGCGCTGGTCGAAGGGGGCGTACTCGACCTCGAACTCTTCGACCAGGCGCGAGTTGTCCATCAGGTAGAGGCCGGAGGCGTCGTGGCCGCCTTCGTCGGCGTCGAACTCGATTGTGGCGTCCGGCAGGAACCGGCGCACGGCGTCGGCCAGATCGCCCATGCTGGTCGGGTGGCCGCCGGAGTTGTAGATCGCGTGCGCGGTCTGCTCGGCCAGCGTGACGCGGACGAAGACCTCGGCGATGTCCTCCACGTGCAGGGGCAGCGTCATCGTGTCGCGATAGGGGAAGCGGACCGCTTCCTCGCGCGCCGGCAGGACCTGGCATTGGACGTGGTTCATCGAACCGCGCACTTTGTCCGGGCCGGTGATGTTGGCCGGCCGGATGCCCGTGATCGCCATGTCGTAGGCGCGGTTGTACCAGTCGGCCTGGTGCTCGTTGAATCGCTTGGAGACCGAATAGATGCCCGTGCCCAGGCACAGGTCGTCCTCGGTCACCATCGTGTCGCCGTGCAGCCGCTGCGGGCCGTAGACGGCGAGCGAGCTTGCGTAGATCACGCGTCGGATATCGAGCAGGCGCGCCGCTTCGAAGCAGTTGTCCATGCCCAGGATGTTGATCTTGACCTGCGGATGCGGGTCCGCCTCGGACGCGCCCAGCACGTAGGCGAGATTGAGCACCCGGTCCGGCTTGGCCGCGACCAGCGCCTCGACCACATCGCCCATCACGGTGATGTCGCCGTGCATGATCTCCACCTGGTCGCGCAGGGGATCCAGCACCGGCGCGCCGGGGTTGATGTCCA
>JAPPBK010000320.1 GCA_026705105.1 Chloroflexota bacterium
AGCATGGCCACTGCCAGGATCACGCCCACGAGTCGAAATGCGACCACGGTCGCGAGGGCAATCAAGACCAGCAGTCCAACCTGCATCAAGCCCACGGGAACGCCGGAGACGGCGGCGACTTCCGGGTCGTAGGCGGAAAAGCGCAGTTCGGGCAGGAACGAAATCACCAGCACCGTCACGACGAAGGCCAACCCCGCCATCAAGATCAGATCGGTCCAGGACGCGCCCAGGATGTGTCCGACCAGCAGCGAACCGAGGTCAATCGCAAACGTGCGCTGCCTGGAGATGAGCACGATGCCGAGTGCGAAGAAGCCGGCGAACATGATGCCGATCGCCGTGTCTTCGCGCAGGCGCCCTCGCAGGGTGAGCAAGGCCACGCCCAACGCCGTCAGGACGGCCGCGACGCCGGCCCCCAGCGTGATTAGCACCGCGCTTCCGCCCAGAACCAGCGCCACGGCGGCGCCCGCCAGTTGTGTGTGGGCGACGGCGTCACCGAGGAATGCAAGGCCGCGCAAGACGACGAACACCCCAACCATGCCGGCGGCGATCGATACGACTATGCCCGCCAACAGGGCGCGATGCATGAATGCAAAGTCCCAAGGATCGAGCAGCCAGTCCACGGAGCGCTCTTGCTAGCTGTCCCGCTCACTAACATCTTCACAACCGCGCAGGACAGAGTGTTGAGGTTGCACCATGGTACTTGAACGGCAAGTGACGCTGATTACGGGTGCCTCGAGGGGCTTCGGGCTGGCCGCGGCGGAGGAGCTCACATTGCGCGGGCATCCGGTGATCGCGACGATGCGCAATCCGGGGCGCGACGCGCCGAACCTCGCCAGTATCGATCCTGAGCTGGTCGAGATTGCGCAGTGCGACGTGACCGACCGCTCGTCAATCGAGGCAGCCGTCGAGGCCGGATTGCAACGGTTCGGACGGATCGATGCGCTGTTCAACAACGCGGGCTACGGCCTGTACGGCCCGGTCGAGGACCTCTCGGACGACGAGGTCTCGCGGCAAATGGACACCAACTTCATCGGTCAGATTCGCATGGCGCAGGCGGTGCTGCCGCAGATGCGGGAGCGCCAGCACGGCAAGATCATCAACGTGTCGTCGCTGGCAGGTCGAATCGTGGGTCCGCTGATGGGGTTGTACGCGGCGTCCAAGTGGGCGGTCGAGGCGATCTCGGAGGCGCTGCGCTACGAGGTCTCGCGCTGGAACATCGACGTAACGATCCTCGAACCGGGTATGTACGCGTCGGACTGGCAGACGACGAATCTGGATGTCGCCGCCGCGATCCGTGAGGGTCGCTCGCCGTACCAGGAGTCGTCCGAGCACGCGCTGGCTGCATTCCGCAAGCGCGCGGCGACGCGTCCCGGCTCGCGCTCGGTGGCGACGGCGGTGGCGGACATCGTCGAGCTGGAGCAGCAGTTGCCGATGCGCTGGCCGATCGGCGAGGACACGGTGCATACGATTCGTCTGCGCGAGGCGATGACGGATATCGAGTGGGAGTCGCGGGTACGGGGCGACACGGCCGTGTATCGCGGAGCCTTCTTTAAGGGGACGGAGAATCCGCTGGATCGGAAGCCGCGGTAGGGGCGGATCCCCCCTCTGCCTGCGGCATCTCCCCCCGCAGAGCGGGGGGAGAAGAGATGGGAGCCGAGCGGGTCCTCCCGCAGAGCGGGGGGAGAAGGAATGGGAGCCGAGCGGGTCCCCCCGCAGAGCGGGGGGAAAAGGGATGGGGGCCGAGCGGGTCCCTGCGTGCGCAGGGACAGGGGATCAGGCGTGGTTGCCAACGGTCCAGCCTGATTGGGCGAGGTGGGTGTCGGAGAACTCGACGGCGTCGGGTTCGAGTTCGTTGGCGAGCGTGTCGTTGAATCGGTTGAGGAAGCCGAACATCGAGATCACGCTGACGATCTCCACGATCTCCGATTCCGACCAGTGACGCGAGAGTTCCTCGAAGTGCTCGTCGGTGGCGGCGTTGGGCACGAGGCCGGCGTCGCGGGCGAGCCGCAGGGCGGCGCGTTCAGCGTCGCTGAACAGCTCCGAGGTCTCGAATGCCCAGACCGCTTCCACGCGATCGAACGACTCGCCGGCGAGCGTGTGGGCGAAGTGTCCCGTGTGCGCCTGGCAATAGAGGCAGCCGGCGGAACGCGAGACCACGTGCGCGATCAGTTGCTTGAGGCCGGCGGGCACGTCGCCCTCGCGCATGATCGAGCCGAAGAACGGCTGGAACGCCTCGAGCACCTTGGGTCGTCGGCCCAGCACGTGGAATGAGGTCGGGATTGTCACGCCGGCGTCTCGGAGTTGCGACAGGTAGGGTGCAGCCTTGAGCAGCTCGTCCGTCGTCAATGGGGTGACTCTGTTCATCGTGTCCTCCAGCGAATCAGCATCTGGGTCGGTTGATCGGGCAGCGACCAGGCGCCGTCTTGCTCGATCAGCAGCGCCGCAACCGCATTGCTGAGCGCCGGCAGCTTGATCGAGTCCTCCGCTAACCATAGCCGTCTGCGCGCCCATTCCATGGCGTGCTCGAGCGAGTCGAAGCGGAAACGCCGCCGATCGATTCCGCGCCCAATCTCCGATACGTCGAGGTCCGCTCCGCGAGCCTCGAGCAGCGCGGTGAATTCGTTGCCGCCCGGCAGCCGGACCTGGTCCTCACCGTGGATCGCGGGCCAGACCTGCCAGAACAGCGCACTGGGAGACTCGTCGAAGAGCACTGCCACGCACTCGCGACGCGCCGAGCGCTCCAGCGTGTCGAGGAATCGGTCAATCGGCTCGATGTCGTAGGCCACGTGCGAGATTAGCGCCACGTCTCCGATGTCCGTGACGGCGGGGTCGTCCGACGGCCAACGGTCGTCGCGCAGTTCGACGTTGGTGATGTCGTGCTCAAGTTGCAGGTTGGCGAATTCGGCGCGCATTGCACCCGACGGCTCGACGGCGACCACTGACTTCACGTGCAGCGCCAACGGCAGAGAGAAGCGTCCGGCGCCCGCGCCTACGTCGATCCACGTGTCCGTCGAATCTGCGAACGCCAGCAGCGCATCCAGTACTTCGTCGTCAGTGCGGTGGGGGTCGGCGCGGAACATCGATGCCAGCGGGCGATAGTGGTCGCCGTCGCCCTGTTCCTCGCGCAGGCGCTCGGCCTGATCGCGATTGCCAATCACGCGATCGGCCCAAGCCTGCGTTAACGCCGCCGCCGACTTGCCATCATTGCTGGAGTAAACTTCGCTCATGACCACTTCACCTGACCTCAGTATCAGCGAACATCCAGAGTTGACCGACCCGATCCTGATCCTGGCCTGGGAAGGCTGGAATGATGCGGGGGAATCCGCCTCGACCGCCGCCCAGTACCTGATCCAGCAGTTCGGCCTCGGCACGTTCGCGACGATTGACCCGGAGGAATTCTACGATTTCACGGAAGTCAGGCCAATGGCGCGCTACCGCGACGGCGAGCGCTACATCGACTGGCCGGCGACCGAGTTCGTCCACCTGCGACCTCGAGGCGACGGACGCGACATCGTGGTCGGGATCGGGATCGAGCCGCAGTATCGCTGGAAGCGGTACATGGCGGCGGTGTCGGAGCTGGTCGAGACGATTGGCGCCAAGCTGATTCTCTCGCTGGGCGCGGTGGCCACCGGCGCGCCGCACACGATGCCGGTGCACGTGCGCGGCTCGGCCAACAACTCGGCCCTGGCTCAGCGCTACAACATGCATCCCTCGCGGTTCGAGGGGCCGTCCGGCATCGTCGGCGTGTTCCACGACCATTGCCGCCGACGCGGCGTCGGCGGCGTCTCGCTCTGGGCTTCGGTGCCGCACTACCTGCCGGGCATCACCAATCCGGTCGGCGCGCAGGCGCTGCTGCGAGTGGTCAGCGACATGACCGGCCTGCACATGGACTACGAACCACTGGAACGCGGCATCGAGCGCTTCCATCAGCAACTGGAAGAGGCGCTGCGAGAGAACAGCGATCTGCGCGATTACGTCGCCAGACTCGAGGCGGCCGCGGGCGCGCCTGAGCCGGAAACACAGCAGGAGAGCGAACTGCCCAGCGCGGATGCGCTGATCGCGGACCTGGAGGACTTCTTCCGGCAGGGCAGTAACGGCGGAGACAGCGGGAACGGCTGAGGGCGGGCGATGCGCGCGACGTTCCGGCTCAGGACATAGAGTGAGTCCAGGAGCGAATCCCCCGTTGGCAATAGATGGGCGGCAAACATATGGCTGATGTGGAACAGGTCAGCGACGACGATCGTCAGCAGGCGTCGGAGAAGAATCTGAACAAGATGTGGAAGTTCGCCCGCAACTTCGCGGACAAGAGCGGATCGTATCTGCATCCCGAGGAGGACATCACCGAGTTCCTGGTGATCGGCCTTGCCAAGCACATCGACGACTACGGCCGGCCGCTGTGTCCCTGCAACTTCTACGAGGACAAGGCGGAAGAGGTCAAGGAGTCGACCTGGATCTGC
>JAPPBK010000038.1 GCA_026705105.1 Chloroflexota bacterium
ACGACGTTGATGAACTCGCGGCCGTCGACGAGGCGGCGGGCGTTTTCGAGGATCAGCTCGAAGCGGCGCTCGGGAATGTTGACTGCATCTGCGACGGCGATGTGCGGGGTGACGATCACGTTCTCCATCTGCCAGAGCGGATGCCCTTCGGGCAGCGGCTCGATCTCGAACACGTCGAGCCCGGCGCCCGCGATCCGACCTCCGTCCAACGCCGCCACGAGGTCGTCGAGCTTGCAGGTCATGCCTCGGCCAATGTTGATGAAGTAGGCGGTCGGTTTCATCGACGCAAAGCGGTTGGCGTTCCACATGAACTCGGTCTCGGGCGTGTGGGGAACGGTGGTGATGACGAAGTCGGCCTCGGGCAGACGCTCGTCCAGCTCCGACGGCGGAACGAGGTCGCCGTCGAACCGGCCGTAGGGGCTGGGGTCGACGCCGATCACGCGACAGCCGAAGGCGGCGCAGAGTCGGGCGGTCTCGGCGCCGATGCCGCCGACTCCGTTGATCAACACCGTTGCAGTGGAGAGATCGACGTATCCGTGATTGCGGGCATGGCGATCCCAGCGGCCCTCGGCCTGCGCCGCCATGTAGTAGGGGAGGCCCCTCGACAGGGCGAGCATGTACATCAGGATGTGGTGCGCGATGTGATCGGAGTAGATGCCGCGCGGATTGCTGACCGTCACGGGATGCTCGGCCAGTTCCGGGTAGTACCAGCCGACGAACGGCCCCGCATAGGGATTCTGCAGCAGGCGCAGGCGTTCGACGCTGGGCAGGACCTCGGGCGGGACCCAGCCGTAGGCGGCGTCGGCGTCGGCCAGTTCCTGCGGCGCGTCGGCTTCGTTCTCGACCACGACCACATCCAGCTCCGGCAGTGCTTCGCGCATGCGCACGACCCACTCGCGGATGTCATCGTCAATCGGCGGCAGCATCACGTACTTTGGCACTCCGGCACCTCGATTCCTGACCGTGACGAGCCTCAGGCTAGCCCGACGGGGCCTCGTCAGCGGTTACTATCGACGGGCACAACGGACTTCGACGGAGAAGGCGAGGAGCGAGGGCCATGTCTACCGAGTTCTGGACGATGGGCGGCGGCCGCCCGACCAGCGACGATCCATCCGTGTTCGACGGCGTGCAAATGGCCGTGCAGGCGGAACAACTGGGATACGACGGGATTGTCTGGGTGGACAGCCAGAACCTGGCCGCCGATTGTTATGTGTCGATGGCCCTCGCGGCGCACGCGACATCGCGGATCCAGCTCGGCACGGGGGTGACCAACTCCTACACGCGGCATCCGGCGATCACGGCCTCGGCGATCGCCAGCATCCAGGCCGAGAGTCGCGGGCGGGCGCACATGGGCATCGGACGAGGCGATTCGGCGCTGGCCCATCTCGGACTCGCGCCGCACGGCGTGGGCGAGTTCGAGCAGTACCTGATCCAACTGCAGGCTTATCTGCGCGGAGACGAGGTGCAGTTCGGCGAGACCGACGTCGAGGCCCTGGGTCTGGCCGACACGCCTCAGGCCAGCCGCATCTACTACATGGCGCAGATGGGGCCGAAGGTGCCGGTCGACGTCGCCGGCACCGGGCCACGCGTGATCCAGGCGGCGGCCCGCCACGCCGACCGTGTCAGCTTCAACCTCGGCGCGGATGTTGACCGCACGCGGTGGGGCATGGAGGTAGCGCGGGCAGCCCGCGAGGAAGCCGGGCTCGACCCGGAGATTCCGTTCGCCGCCTACATCCCGCTGGCCGTGCATGATGATCCCGAACAGGCGATGCGAATCGGCGCCGGTCAGGTGTCGCTGTTCGCTCGGTTCTCAAGCATGTACGGAACGGTGATCGGTCCCGCGTCCGACCAGCAGGCACGTGTCCTCACCGACATCCACGACCATTACGACATGCACGGACACGGTCGGCCGGGAAGCGCCCAGGCGGGCGTGATTCCGACCGAGTTCGAGCGATCGTTCGGCGTGTTCGGTCCGCCGGACTACTGTGTGCAGCGACTCGGGGAGCTGATCGAAACCGGCGTTGATCGATTCATCTTCCGCGGTTCACCGCTGGATCCAAGCGACCCCGACACCGAATCGAGCGTCCGTTTCGCCCAAGAGGTGATTCCACAGCTGAAGGGCTCTTAGTTATGCCGGTTGAGTTCTGGACATCGGGCCGAGGCCTGGCGGCGAGCGGGGACGCGTCAGCGTTCACCTCCGCCAGGCAGGCGCAGCGCGCCGAGGAGCTTGGCTACGACGGCATCACGTTCGTCGGCAGTCAGAATCGGGCCAGCGACTGTTATGTCGCGTTGACGGTCGCCGCGCAGGCGACCACGCGGCTCAAGCTGGGCACCGGCGTGACCAACTCGTTCACTCGCCATCCTGCGGTGACCGCCTCGGCGATCGCGGCGATCCAGGCGGAGAGCGGCGGGCGCGCCTATCTCGGCATTGGTCGCGGCGACTCGGCGCTGGCGCATCTCGGACTGGCGCCGCACGCGGTGCCAAAGTTCGAGCGCTATCTCGAACAGCTCCAGGGATATCTGCGCGGCGAGGACGTGGCGTTCGGAGAGACCGACGTACATGTGTTGGGCCTCGCCGACACGCCGGAGGCCAGCCGAATCGAGTGGCTCAACCCGGCCTACGCCAAGGTGCCGGTTGATGTCGCCGCGACCGGTCCGCGCGTGATTGCGGCGGCCGCCCGCCACGCCGAACAGGTCAGCCTGGCTGTGGGCGGCGACCCGGAGCGGATTGCCTGGGGTATGGATGTCGCTCGCGAGGCTCGCTCGGAGGCCGGGCTCGATCCCGAAATCTCGTTCGCCGCCTACGTGCCGACCGTAGTTCACGACGATCCCGAAGTGGCGCTGTCGATCGGTTCGGCCGGACTCTCGTTGTTCGCGCGCTTCTCAAACATGTACGGCGAGATCGTCGGGCCCGTAACTGAGACGCAGCGCGAGGTGCTGACCAAGATTCACGACAGCTACGACATGCACGGTCACGCGCGCGAGGGTAGTCCACAGTCGGCCCAGGTGACGCAGGAGTTCGCCGGCAGCTTCGGCGTCTTTGGTCCGCCCGACTACTGCGTGCAGCGCCTGGGCGAACTGATCGATCTGGGCGTCTCACGGTTCATGATCGCCGGCACGACGCTGGATCCAAGTCATCCCTACGCGGAGTGCAGCGAGCGCTTCGTCGGCGAGGTGATTCCCCAACTCAAGCGCTGAAGTTCAGCCGGTTGCCGCCTCATCGAGGAAGTTGAGCAGCAGGTCGGCCACCGCCTCGGGTTGTTCTTGCTGGACCCAGTGGCCGGCGCCGTCGACGAGGTGCCGACCGAGTAGCTTCGTGCAGGCCTGCGGCATGCGATCGAGCGCTCCCGGCGACTGGTACACGCCCCAGTCGGATGCGCCGCCGATGAATGCTGCGGGCACGTCGATCGTCTTGCCGTGGAAGAGTTGGAGCTGAGCGAGGCACTCCGGATCGCGCGTCGCCCGATACCAGTTGAGCCCGCCCTGGAAGCCGTTGCGCTCGTACTCGCCGGCGTAGACGGCGAGCTCGTCGTCGGTGAGCCACGAACAGTTGCTGATCTCGTCCGCCGAGGGCATTTCGTGGGCGACGGTCGTGGGCATGTCTTCGTCGAGGTCCATGACGTAGTAGGTGGGCAACTTGGCCAGCTCCGACGCCGACCACGCCTCCAACGGATGCGGCAGGTTCTGAGTCCAATCGGCGCTCTTGTGGTGGTAGTACGCGCGGAGGAAATCGTGGACGCCCTGCGGGGCGTTGGTCATGTCGGTGTCGGCGGGCCTGGTGCAGTAGTAGAGCTGATAGTGCTTGCGTGGTCGGTCGAGGGCGGCGAGGTCGTCAGCGATGCTCGCCGAACCGGCCGCGCCGGAGCCGCGCGCTTCCCCCGACGCCAATGCGGGCGGTCCTTGCCAGGGCCCGCTCATGGTGACGACCGAGCGGAAGATGTCCGGGCGGATCAGCGCACAATAGGCGGCCACGGGGGAGCCGAAGTCGTGTCCGATCACGCCGCCGACCGTGTCCCAGCCCAGCGCGTTGACCAGTCCAACAGCGTCGCGAGTGAGATTGAGCATCCCGTAGGGCATCAGGCTGTCGTCGTAGTTTGCGGTCCAACCGGTCGTGCGGCCGTAGCCGCGCTGATCGGGCGCGACGACGTGGAACCCGGCGTCAGCCAACAGCGGCATGACCTTGCGCCAGCTGTAGGCGATCTCGGGGAAGCCGTGCAGCATCAACAGGCGCGGGCGATCCTCACCCCAGCCGGCTTCGAGGATATGCATCGTGAGGCCGTTGACGCCCTCGACGAATCGGGAGCGGATACGCGAATCCAGCGTGTCCGCTCCGTAGCCGGTCCCTTCAGTCGTCATCGCAATCTCCGTCGTCTGCCTAGCGGCCCTTGAACTGGGGGGTTCGTTTTTCCATGAAGGCCCGGGGCCCGTCGATAGCGTCCTCG
>JAPPBK010000379.1 GCA_026705105.1 Chloroflexota bacterium
GCCGTGCCGCCGAACACGGTGATGCGCAGCTTGCCGGCCGTGTCGCCGGTCGCGGGCCTGCCCGCGGTCAACGCCTGCATGGCTCACTTCACAATCATGGTCAAGGGCATCTCGCAGCTCTTCCCCGGCGGGCCGCCGGTAGTCAAGGCGGCGCTGGGCTACGACGTGACCAAGGAGGACCTCGGCGACGAGCGCATCCACGTGTACCAGTCGGGCTCGGTCGACAACCTGGCTGAGGACGAGGAGGACGCCTTCCGCCAGATCCGGCAGTTCCTCAGCTACCTGCCGCAGAGCGTCTACGAGATGCCGGAGCGGACGGAGCCGGCCGACGATCCCAACCGCCGCGAGCAGCGGTTGCGCCGTCTCGTGCCCCGCGACCGCCGCCGCGCCTACGACGGCCACCGGGCGATCAACTGGTGCGTCGACGAAGGCTCGTTCTTCGAGATCGCGCCCTACTACGGACGCTCGCGGATCACCGGTCTGGCGCGGATCAACGGTTACCCGGTCGGCGTGATGGCCAACAATCCGATGCACGAGGGCGGATCGACCGACGTCAAGGGCGGCAGCAAGGTGATCCGCCTGCTGCAGCTCTGCGACACCTTCCACCTGCCGCTGATCTCGTTTGCCGATGAGCCGGGCTTCATGGTCGGGGTCGAGTCGGAGAAGCAGGGCATCGAGCGCGCCGGCGCACGGTTGGTGATGACCACCTGCCAGTCACGGATGCCCTGGGCGACGGTCGTGATGGGCCGCCTCTTCGGCGTCGCGGGACAGTGCCAGCACCGTCCGACGGGCATGTTCCAGCGCTGGGCCTGGCCCTCGGGCCGCTGGGGCTCGATGCACATCGAGGGCGGCGCGCTCGCCGCCTATCGCCGCGAGATCGATGAGTCCGACGATCCCGAGGCCAAGCGGGCGGAGATCGAGCAACGCCTCCAGGACCTCGCCTCGCCCTTCCGCACCGCCGAGGCGACCGGTCAGGACATCATCGATCCGGCGGACACCCGCCCCTTGCTCTGCGACTTCGTCGAGGACGCACAGGCGATCCTGCGGACGCAACTCGGTCCGTCGCCATATCCGTACATGCCGTAGCGAAGTTCCCGTCATTCCCGCGCGCACCCGACAACCGTCATTCCCGTGCGCACTCCACTACTGTCATTCCCGCGCGCACCCCACTACCGTCATTCCCGCGCGGAGCGCGGGAATCTCGCCTGCTCCGAGCGAGAGAACGAGATTCCCAGCAGAGCTGGGAATGACGGTCGTGAGAAGGACAGCAGTTGCCATGACTCGACAGCCATGCGTCTACATTCTTGCGAGCCGGCCAGGAGGTGCGACGTATGTCGGCGTGACTTCCGATCTCGCTCGGCGAGTGGAGGAGCACAGGCAGGGGCGAGGGTCGAAGTTCACGTCCAGGTACCGTATCCGAACTTTGGTCTGGTACGAGTGGCACCAAAACATGATTGGCGCGATCGAACGGGAGAAAGAACTCAAGAAGTGGGAGCGGGCCAAGAAGTCCCGCCTCATCGCGGAGGTGAATCCCACCTGGAGGGACTTGTACGAGGAACTGGCTTGAGCGCTCATCCCATCCTCGTCATTCCCGCGCGGAGCGCGGGAATCTCGCCTGCCTGCCGCCGACGCGGAGAGGAGCGAGATTCCCAGCAGAGCTGGGAATGACGGGGTTGAGCTGGGAATGACGATTTGGGCTGGATCTGACGACGAAGGTAGGACTGCTTACCCTGACGGCATCGAAGGCTCGGAGGGACGCGCTATGAGCGACCAGATCACCATCCACGTCGGCACTAACGGGCAGGGGCCGTTTCGCTCGCTCGATGGCGGCCGGACGTGGCAGATGGGGCGTGGACAGGTGGAGGCCGCAGTGCGCTCGATGGCCGTCTTCCCCGACCAGCCCGAGCGGTTGTTGGCCGGCGCCGACCATGCGCTGCTTGCCTCCGTGGACAACGGCGAGAGCTGGCAGGTCGTGGCGGGCTACGAGGGCGGCGAGCAGATCTGGTCCGTCACTATCGATTCATCGAACCCCGACACCATCTTCGCGGGCGGACATCCGGGCCTGCGGCGGTCCCGCGACGGCGGGGCGACGTGGGAGGACCTGGCGCTCGATATCCGGCGCGACGCCCGGGCCGGGGTTCCTCGCACCACGTCGGTAGTCATCGATCCGCTCGACTCGCGCCGCATCTATGCCGGGATCGAGGTCGACGGCGTGCACAAGTCGCTCGACGGCGGCGACACCTGGTCGCGGGGCAACCCGATTGGGACCGAGTTCTTCCAGCAGGACGTGCACCACATGGGGCGCGCGGTCGGGCCCGAGGGCGCGATGATGTATGCCACCAGCCCGTTCGGCGTGGCCCGCTCGGACGATGAAGGCGAATCGTGGCTGCAGCACGAGTTTCCGCCGCTGCGCGACGGATCGCAGCGCCTCTACAGCCGCGGGATGCTGGTCAAGCACGACGATCCCAACACGGTCTTTGTGGCCGGCGGCGACACGAGTCCCGGCGAGACGGGCGCGATCCAGCGCTCTACCGACGGCGGCGCGACCTGGACGCCCTGCGAACTATCGCATCCGCCCAACTCGATGTGCTACTGGCTGGCCAGCCATCCCGACGCGCCTGAGACGATCGCGGCGGCGACGCTGCACGGCTACGTCTACCTGAGCGAGGACGGCGGCGTTTCCTGGCGCAAGCTGGACCGGGAGTTCGGCGAGATTCGCGCACTGGTGCTGTCGACGGCCTGATTGATCGAGGCGCTCAGGGCGCCATCCCGCGATACAGTGAATCCCACTTCGATTCCCGCTGGGAGGCATGCACATGCGCGCGGTTCTGCTGTCGCTGGTCACCACTGCGATCGCCCTCGGCGTATTGCTGGTCGGCTGCGGCGGTGATGAGCAGCCGACACAGCAGCAAGCCCAGACACTGCAAGCACAGGCAGCGCAGGACGAAGCGGATGCGTCGCAACGTCCGACTTCGAGCGCCCAGTCCTCGGCCGCTGAGACAGCCGAGGATGAGCAGCCGACGGCGCATGACGCGGAGGAAGCAGCGGCGTCGGGGTTCAGCGACCCGCTGCTGGCCGAGGCGGCCGCCGCGTTGGAAGCATGGATCGCTGACCTGGAGACGATGGTTGTCGATGCGACCATCGATTTCAGCTTCTTCGGTCTCGACTCTCAAATGACGGCAACCGCCGTCTATCGGGCCGAGCCGCGCGGCATCTTGACAACGCTGGACGCCGCTGCCCTGTTCGGCGCCTTCCAGGCGCTGTCCGACCCCGAGGGCGAGCTCGCGGTCGAATCGTTGACGCTGCAGCTTCTGCTGCTTGGTGACGACGCGTACATGTCGATGACCGATCTGCCCGGATGGGTCGACTTGAGCGACGGCGCGGCAGCAGGGTTCGCCGACTTCAGCGGTTTCCCGGGCGGCGATCCTGCCGCGCTCGCAGATCCTGCAGGCTTGACGCAAACGCTGTGGTGCGTCGAAACCGTCGGCGGGGATGTCAGTCTCGCAGAGCATGAAGGCGAGGAAATCTGGCTGGTCGATTGCGAGATCGATGTAGTCAGCTTGACCGGCGCGGCCATGCAGTCGCTGCAGGAGCAGGGCATCGAGCTGTCTGACGCCGGAGTCGAGTCCATGCGCCTGCGCGCCGCGATCAGCCGATCGAGCGGCGCGCCATTGCGGATCGAGTCGGAGGCGACGCTCGCCGATCCCTTCGCCCTCAGCGGCGGCGGGGACGACGATCAGCAGGAGTCGTCTGTCTCACATGTCACCTCGGTGACCACGTTGCGCAGTTGGAACGAGCCGGTCGAGATTCCGACGCCCGAGCCGCTGATCGACGCTTCGCTGCTTGACGGATTTTTCAGCGAGGACACGCCATCCGACTCCGTCAGCGATCCTGGAAGCGAAGCGACGTTCGGATCGAGCGAGCTGTTGAAGGCAGACGAGTTGCTCGAGTTGGCCACGGAGTGGCTGAACACGGTCGATGAACTGGAACTGCAGATCGAAGCGCAGGCCCTGGCCGCCGGCGAGTCACGCACCGCGTCAACGCGGATCACCAGTTCACGATCCCGCAGCGCGTACGAGGTGACGACAATCCTCGACCAGTCGCACGTCTTCGGCTTGCTCTGGAATCGCGACGGCATCTGGGCCGGCGAGGGGCGCGCCGACGACTTCAGCTACCAGCCGTCCACGCCGGAGCTGCAGGGCTTCGCCGGGCTGACCGTTGACGAGTTCCTCGCGCAGCCGAATCCCCAGGACTTCGGTTCCTACGCGTCGGTGCTCGACCTCTCCTGGTTGACCCGCACGATCGAGGGCGGCGGACCGCCGATTTATGAGATCGTCATCGAGAGCGGCCCGCGCCTGCCGGGCGATGATTACTTCAACGAGCTGGTAGAACTGATCAGAACCGAGG
>JAPPBK010000425.1 GCA_026705105.1 Chloroflexota bacterium
CGATGTTCTCGTTGCGGGCGATCTGGCGGGGGTCGAGCAGGTACTCGATGCCGTAGGTCTCGAAGGCCGGATTCTGATGGACGACGGCGTGTTCGTCGGGCGTGTTGCCGATCACCGTGGCCACGAACTTGTCGGGATGGGTCTGCGAGTAGCGGCCGGTGATGACGCCTCGCTCGACCAACGGGACCAGGCCCTCGACCGTGAGCTCGGCGAAGTAGGACAGGTTCTCTCGCTCGTCGAACGCGCCCAGGCGCGGCAGCGCGCCGGTGTGTGAGCCGACGCCGACCTGGATCGTGTCGCCGTCGCTGACGAGCTGGCTGACGTAGTGGGAGATGCCGAGGTCGACCTGGTTCGGCTCGGGGAACTGCAGGTTAACGACCAGCGGCGAGGCGGCTGGCACGAAACAGTCGATCTCGGAGACGTGCAGCCAGGAGTCGCCGAAGCTCTGGATCACGTTCTCGTTGACCTCGGCGATCACCGTCTTGGCCCGCTTGGCCGAGGTCACGCCGTCCCAGACCGACGCGCCCAGCGAGACGAACCCGGACTCGTTCGGCGGCGAACAGCGAATCTGGAGCACATCGATTGGCCACGCTTCCCCTTCATCGCGGCCGGCGTCCAACGCCTTGTGGATGCCGACCAACCAGTAGGGGTGGTAGTCGGCGACGCGGGAGTTGACCGCGTCGCGATCGAACAGCGTGCCGAACTGGGGAGCGACCTTGAACGCCTCCATCATGTCCTCGGTGAACCAACCGGCGTCGGGCACGATCACGGCGCGCACCTCGACACCCTGAAGTTCGTCCTTGCGCGCCGTCAACGCTTCGAGGATCGGCAGCGAGGCGTGGCCGGGCGGCATCCAGAGATGGTCGCCCGACTTGAAGAGCCGTGCCGCCATCTCCGGCGTCGCGAGTCGCTCGGCGTAGACGTCGCGCCAGTTGATCGTGGGATCGAACCGCGACTCGCGGTTCTGCAGGTAGAAGGAGGAAGGCATCGCATTCCCTGTCAACCGCCCATCGGCTGGGCTGGTGGTTACACTCGCGATTAAGGTAACGCCGACCCGGCTGACGACGAATTGAGGGAAGACATGGCATCGGACGGACGAATGGACTTCGGCATCTTCATGGCGCCGTTTCACCGCGTCGGCGAGAATCCCTCGCTGGCGATCCACCGCGACCTGGAACTGGTCGAGTGGCTGGATCAGCTCGGTTACGACGAAGCCTGGATCGGCGAGCATCACTCGGCCGGCTGGGAGCTGATCGCCTCGCCCGAGGTGTTCATCGCCGCAGCCGCCGAGCGGACGAGCAACATCCGCCTGGGTACCGGCGTGGTCTCGCTGCCCTATCACCATCCGCTGATGGTCGTCGACCGGATGATCCAGCTCGACCACATGACACGCGGGCGCGTGATGATGGGCGTCGGGCCGGGGGCGCTGTCCTCGGACGCGCGGATGATGGGCATCGACCCGCTCTACCAGCGCCAGCGCATGGACGAGTCGCTGCGCGCGATCCTGGCACTGCTCAAGCAGGACGGTCCGGTCAACATGAAGACGGACTGGTTTGAGTTGACCGACGCGCGGCTGCAGGTCTCGCCCTACACCAAGCCGCACTTCGAGATGGCCGTTGCCTCGACGGTCTCCCCGGCCGGTCGGCAGATGGCGGGCAAGTACGGGATGGGGATGCTCAGCATTGGCGTCTACCTGCCCGGCGGACGCTCGAATCTCGAGGGTCAGTGGACCGAGGTCGAGCAGGTCGCCGAGCGCGAGGGTCAGGTCGTCGACCGCAACAAGTGGCGGCTCGTGATCCCGATGTACATCGCCGAGACCCGCGAGCAGGCCTTTGCCGAGGCGCGCGAGGGTTGGCGGGCCTGGCAGATCGACTACTTCCGCGACACGCTGCAAGCAGTGCTGCCCGGCACCGCCGAGACGCCCGAGGGCGCGGTCGAGACCGGCGGCGCGATCATTGGCGATCCCGACGACGCGGTGCAGGCGATCGAGATCCTGCAGGAGAACTCGGGCGGCTTCGGCGGCCTGATGATGCTGGCGCACGAATGGGCCAACCGCGAGGGCATCCGCCGCTCCTACGAGCTGTTCGCGCGCTATGTCGCGCCCAGGTTCCAGGGTCAGCTCGAGTCGGTCCAAGGCACCCAGCAGTGGGTCGCCTCCGGCGGCGGCGCCGTCTCGTTCAGCCGCAACGACGTGCTGGCCAAGGCGTTCAAGGACGCCGGTCAGGACGTGCCCGAGTTCCTCCAGGCGCCCGCCGAGGCTGCCTCAGACTAGGAGCCGTTGGCGGCTTGGTGGAACGCGCGGCCCAGGCGCTCTGCGCCCACTTCTAGCGCGTCGATGCGCGGCCAGGAGTAGGACAGGCGCAGCGACTCGCCGTCTTCGCCCGGTTCGTTGGCGGGATAGAAGCGATTGCCGGAGGGGAAGATCAGGCCGTCTTCGGCGGCAATGTCGCGGACCTGGTCGGCGACCAGTCCGTTGCGCAGGCTGAGCCAGAGGAAGAAGCCGCCGGTCGGCTCGGTCACGTCGAAGTACGGCTCGCCGTACGGCTCCAGCGCTGCCGTCAGCGTCTGCATCTTGCGCTGGTAGAGGCGGCGCATCCGCTCGACGTGCTCGTAGAAGTCGCCGCGCACGATGTACTCGTGCAGCATTCGATGCAAGAGCGGGCTGTTGCCCATGTCGAAGCGCGACGGAACCATCGCCTGGATCCACTCGGGTCGCGCCTGCACCCAGCCGACGCGCAGACCCGTGGCGATCACTTTGGAGAACGTGCCGACAGTGAGCACGCCCCAGCCGTCGGTCAGCTCAGAAAGCGTGGGCGGCGGCGGAGCGTCGAAGTAGAGCTCCGAGTAGGCATGATCCTCCATCAACAGGACCTGCCGCCGCGCAGCGACCTCGATCAGGTCGAGGCGCCGCTGGAGCGTCATGGTCAGGCCGGTGGGGTTGTGGAACGTGGGTTGGGTGTAGATCAGCTTGACGGTCTTGCCCTCGGCCTCGAGCCGATCGATGGTCGCCTCCAGCTCGTCCAGCTTCAGTCCTTCGTCGTCCATGCCGACGCCGACCACCGTGGCCTGTTTGCCGCGCATCGTGCGCAACGAGCCGGTGAACGTGGGGATTTCGGTGATGATGATGTCGCCCGGGTTGACAAAGGCGGCGCAGATTGACTCAATCGCGCCGGCGGCGCCGTTGGTCATCAGGTACCAGTCGGCGGTCGGCGCGGCGGGATGGTTGCGTGCGAAGAACCGCGCAACCTCGTCGCGCAGCGGTTCGTAGCCCAGCGGTCCGCCGTAGACCAGCGGCGCGTCGCCGGGCTCGGCGAGCACGCGCTCCATCGCCGCGAGCAGCTCCGTGCGCGGCTGCGTGTCGGCGTCGGGGATGCCGCCGCCCAGGGAGATCGGCGGGCGCTGGGTCAGCGGCGCGCGCTCCGAGAGTCCCCAGGCCGTGGCGCTGCCCGGCGACAGCCCCCGGCTCGACGAGTTGGCGGTGTGCAGCGCCGGGAAGCTGCCCCACGCCTCGCGAGCCGCATCGGCGGCGCGGCTGCTGATCGGACTGAGCGGATCGGCCATCGTCGTCTCCCCTGGTCAAGCGTCACACAACAGCCTCCAGCTTACGCCAGCCCGGACAACTCAGAGTGTCGTACGCTTGCCGCCAGGCAACAGATCCGAGAAGTGCTTACCCGACTACGGATGCGGGACCTGGCGGCGTGGTGCGTTCTCGCGTTGGCGGTTGCCGAATCAGGTCGGCTGATGAGACTTCTTGCAGTCGCGATCGTTATTGGTCTGGAGCTATGCTCGGCGGTTACACAGCCGGAGTCGCCGCAGATTGAGCAATGGCGGCACGACTTCTACTGAACTTACACAAGAGCCTGTGGCACAATGTGCATCGCTCGGCGGGCGCAGGCGCGTCGGCTGCCTTCCGATGCCTGCCAGGGACGGACCGCGTCCGACTCCGCAGGAGAAGTGGGGGCTGTTGTGCGTAGGCCCGCCTCGTTGCAACCGAAGCCGACGGCATGGTTTGTGAGCACCATCGCGGTGACGGCGCTGGTGGTTCTCTTCTGTGGACAGCAGGCGGGCCTAGGCGGCGACTCGTCCGCAGCCGATCCGTTGACCCTGACGTTGAGCGCGGCGCAGATCTGCGAGACGCTTCCAGCGCAAGGCGTAAGCGGCCGGGCGCGGCAGCGTTCTGACGGCACCAGCACCCGAACACACTGGGCCGGAGTCGGTGAAACCGACGTGGAGTGGTCAGTGAGCGGCGGCGAAGGGCCGTACTCGCTAGTCATCGACGACGAAACCCGTGACAGTGAGCAGGTGTACACGGGGGCAAGGGGAACGGCCTCGGTCAGCTGCGCGCAGTCTCACAGCGAGTCATTCATCCGCGAGGGGATTTTCGGACACAACTATCTG
>JAPPBK010000244.1 GCA_026705105.1 Chloroflexota bacterium
GGTGGTATGAGACAGATACGCCAGACCTTCGCCGCGTTCGTCGTGCGCGATTTCCGCTTCATGTGGGGTGGATCGCTGTTGTCGGTGACGGCGTTCATGACGTCGTTTTCGCTGATTCCGTCGGTGGCATACGAACTGACGGGCAGCTACGCAGCAGCGGGCATCGCGATGCTTGGTTCAGGCATTTCGCAGACGCTGCTGGGACCGATCGGCGGGGTGATCGCCGACCGCTACCGCAAGAAGCCACTCGTGGTCGCGGGACAGGCGATGCCGGGCGTGCTGCTCGGCGCGCTGGGCGCGCTGATCGTGACGGACCTGATTTCGATCCCGCTGCTGGTCCTGGCAACGCTGGTGATGGGCGCGGGTTTCTCGCTTATGGGTCCGGCGCGGCAGGCCTGGACCGGATTCATCGTGCCGCGGCGGCTGCTGCCTAACGCCGTGGCGCTGCAGCAGATGTCGATGAACACCGGCCAGGTGCTCGGCCCCACCTTGATCGCGCTGTTCGCCACCTTCATGGTGCTCGAGGGACGCAACACCGGCATTCTCTTCCTGCTCGTCGCGTCGTTCTTCGCGATCGTCGTGCCGCTGACCGCGTCGATTCGCACGGAAGGTCCGGCCACCCCCGTAGAGCAGCGGCGGGCCATGCGGGTCGAACTGGCCGAGGGGTTCCGCTATCTGCGCGGCAATCCCCGGCTGCGCATCCTGTGGGCCTACTTCCTGCTGATCGTGGCCTGCGGCTGGGGATTTCAGACACTGCTGCCCGGCGTCCTGGCGCAAGAGTTTGGGCGTGCGCCCACCGATGTCGGACCGACATTCCTGATCTTCGGCGTGTCCTCGCTGGCGATCAACATCCTCCTGGCCGGCGCGGTGTCCGGGCGCTGGGCCTGGCCGCTGTTGATGATCATGGGCCTGGTCATGGCGATCGGGTTCTGGCTCGTCGCAATCGCGCCCAGTTACGGCGCATTCCTGATCCTCGGCGCGTTCATCGGCACCGGCCGCTCGGGCACGATGCTGGTCAACCAGTCGCTGATGATGGGCAACACGAAGCCCGCCTACTTCGGCCGGGTGATGTCGTTCGCGATGATGGCGTTCGGCTTCCAGGCGCTGTTCGGTCCGGTCTGGGGCGGGATCGCCGATGCGATTGGCGGGCCCGAGACGATGGCGCTAATCGGTTTCATGGCGGCCGGCGCCACCGTCTTCATGCTGTTCGGCTGGCTGCGCACGCGAAACCTGCCGCTCGAGGCAGGCACCGCCGCCGCGAGCATGGGCCGGCGAACGGGCACGACCGTGCAGCGGCCGGAGCCGTCGGCAGCCGAGTCTGCAAGTGGCATCGAGGCGCAGCCTGCGTTTGCCGCTCAGCTTGCCCCGGTGGTGCTGATGGAGGGCCAGAAGCCGCGTCAGGTGGTCGCCGGAGGAGATTAAGCTCGACCAATGGGACATCTACGGGCCAGCTTTGAGGCGCTCGGAGAACGCGAGTTTCGGCTGTTGTGGTCTGGGTCGCTGCTGGCTACGACCGCGTTCATGACGACCTTCATCCTGGTCCCGATCGTGGCCTACGAAATCACAGGTTCCTACGCGGCGTCGGGTCTGGCGCAAGCCGGGATGGTGTCACAGCTGATCTTCGGGCCGTTCGGAGGCGTGATCGCCGACCGCTACAAGAAGAAACCGTTGGTGCTGGGCAGCCAGATCATCCCGTGCGCGATCATCGTGGCGACGGGTGTCCTGATCGTGACCGACGCAATCACGATTCCCATGCTGTTCGCATCGACCTTCCTGATGGGCGCGACGTTCTCGC
The DNA here is from genome assembly GCA_026705105.1 of Chloroflexota bacterium. Classification (GTDB taxonomy): domain Bacteria; phylum Chloroflexota; class Dehalococcoidia; order Bin125; family Bin125; genus Bin125. The sequence goes on from JAPPBK010000244.1 coordinate 1,796, forward strand.
TGATGGGTCCGGCGCGCCAGTCGTGGGTAGTGGAACTGGTGCCTCCGCGCCTCTTGCCAAATGCAGTGGCGCTGCAAAACATGTCGATCAACGTGGCGGCGGTGCTCGGTCCTCTGGCAGCGTCGATCCTGGTGCTGTCAATGGGGCTGAACTCCGGCATCCTCTACCTGCTGGTCGCCGCGCTGTTCGTGGTCGTGATTCCGCTCACCGTGATGATCCGCGGCTCCGGCGCCGCGACGCCGAAAGAGCAGCGCAAGGCGGTGTTCTCGGAGATGGCGGCCGGCCTGAGTTACATCACGAGCCGTCCGCAGCTGCGCAGTCTGTGGCTGCTGTTCATCGTGGTCGTGGTGACCGGATTTGCGCTGCAAACGCTGATTCCGGGGCTGTTGAGTCAGGAGTTCAACCGGTCGGAGCAGGAGGCGACGCTGATCGCGACGATCTGGGGGGTCACAGCGCTGCCGATCAACATCGTGCTCGCTGGCATGGTCGGAGGACGCTTTGCCTGGCCGCTGCTGTTCCTCTCGTCGGCGTCCCTGGCAGGCGGCATCTGGCTGACAGCGGCTGCGCCGAACTTCGCGGTGCTGCTGATCGTCTCCGGCGTCGCGGGCGGCGCGCGCTCAGCAGTCATGCTGCTGAATCAGGCGATCCTGATGGCCAACACGCGGCCAGAGTACTTCGGCCGGGTGATGAGCTGGGTGTTCATGGCGTTCGGCGTGCAGGGCCTGCTGGCGCCCGTCTGGGGAGTTGTGGCAGACAGCATTGGCGGTCGTGAGACGCTATACGTCGTCGGGCTGGCGCTGTTGGCGGCGACGGTGCTGATGATGCTCTCGCGGGCGCGTACCCGCCATATCCCACTCGAGGTCGGCACCGCCGCCGCTTCCATCGCCGCCGAACAGCCGCCCGAGCCCGAAGCCCCCAAGCGCGAGCCGCTCGCAGCCCCAAGCCCCGCCGTCAGCCCCCTCTTCGCCGCTAGACTCGCCCCCGTTGTGCTTATGGAAGGGCAAAAGCCTCGGTGAGCGAGCGTTCAGTTGAACTTCCCGCGTGGTCCGGGACGGGCGCGGTGGATCACCCGCGTGTACCTGGGCCCTTCCAAACGCCAGGGTTTTGGGTCGCCTGGCTGATCAGCGGACTTGCTGGAGCGGCATTCAGCGCGTTGTGGGCCATTCAAACAGTTGCAGCTCCTCACCTGGACTTCTCGACCAGATCGTTTTCAGCACTGAGCCTGGGCGGCCATCTAGGCGTACTGGCCGGAGTAGCTTTGGCGCTCTGGCTGGGAGACCGATATCCGAAGCGGCGCGCGCTCAGGCTCTGTTACTTCGCAATGGCTTCGTGCTCCGCTGTTGCTTGCGCAGTCACGCTCGCGGGCTTCGTTTCTGTCGAGGTGCTGCACGCGGCATACGTCGCTGTTGGTCTTCTGTCCGGAGTGACGACTCCACTCATATGGGGACTCGTCGCAGAGCTGATGCCCCGCTCTCAGCTCGCCAAAGCGATTGTCATGCTCTCGTGGTCAGCAATTGTGGGATCACTGTTGGGACTACCCCTCGTGACTGCGGTGTTCGGCAACGGCCTATTGCTGGACGCTCCGTACGAGTTCGCGTTTCTCTACGTTGCGCTGCTGTGTGTCATCGCAGCGTTGCTGACCACGAGACTGCCGTCACATGCGGGATCGCTTCGATTCCCAGGCGGCTTCCGCGACGCCGCTGAGTTCGTGATGCGCGGAAAGCGATTGCGAGCGTTGTTCTTGTTTGCCCTGGTGATCGGAGGTTGTCTGGCGGTCTTCTCCTCCAGTGTCACCATCTTCGCGTACTTCGACCTCGACCTCAGATCGGACTTCGGCTGGCTGTTCACTGCCCAAGGGGGTGCGGGAGTCATCGCGACAGTCGGCTTGGCGTTTGTGATCAGCGGAAGTCGAGGCTGGCCGACGCTGCTAATCAGTGGCGTCAGCGGCGCACTGCTCTGCATTGCGATATCGGCGACCGATACGTTCTGGCCGCTCCTGGCGCTGATGATCCCGTTCGGCGCAGCCAGCTCCGCTGCCTCCCTGGGGGCCAACGCAATAGCGGCCAGCCATACAAAGCTTGGTTACTTTGGTCGCGTTGGCGCCATGCTTTCGGTAGGGGGCAGCATCTTTGGCAGTGCGCTGTCCGTGCTGGGCATTGCGATCGGAGATTGGGGGCAAGGCCGCAGCTTGATTGTCGGTGTCGGCATCGTCTTGCTGGTTGCGTCCCTGTTGCTCTACCAAACGGCACTGTACTGCGAACTCCTTCGCTCAATTCCACGTCCGCCACATCCCCGCCTCGGAGCGGGCTGTCCTGCGGCGTCGGAATCGTGTAGTGAATCACCGCCCGGCCGGGACCGACCGCGATTCGCTTGACGAATGAGTGGATGAACGACTTCGCTTCGGTCACCTCGCTGGTCTGCAGGAACTCGCCCATCTCCTCGGCGAACTTCGCGACCATGTCCGCACTGTCGAGCAACTCCCGGCGCTCCGTTAGGGCCAAGCGCGCCTGGTCTGCGGCTTGATCGAGTTGCGCTTGGCGCTCCTGATGCACCCGAAGGCGCGGAAGAATGTCGTTGACCTCCATGTCTG
>JAPPBK010000252.1 GCA_026705105.1 Chloroflexota bacterium
GTTGGGTTGAACGAAGCTAGTCGTCTAGCACCAGTGTGACCGGCGCGTGGTCGGACGGCTTGTCGCCGTCGCCCTCCATCCGCCGTTCCTCGACGTCGATCTCGACCGCTACCGCGCGTTCGACCAGCGACGCGCTGATCAGGTGATGATCGATGCGCAGCCCTTCGCCTTGCATGACTCCGCCCGTACGGTAGTCCCACCAGGTGTAGACGCCGTCCGACGTGTCGAACAGCCGCAGCGCGTCGGTCAGTCCCCAGTCGAGCAGCGCGCTGAGCCGTTCCCGCTCGGGCGTCGAACAGAGGTTGCGTTCGTGCCAGAACTCGGGATCGTTCACGTCTCGGTCATCGAAGGTGATGTTGTAGTCGCCGGTGAGGACAAGATCGCCAGCCCGGTCCTGGCCATCCAACCAGGCACGCAGTCTGTCGAACCACTCCAGCTTGTACCTGTACATCTCGTGTCCGACCTCGCGGCCGTTGGGACAGTAGAGGCTCACGACGCGCACACCGTTGACATCGGCGGCAATGCCTCGTGATTGGTCGTCTTCGGGCCAGGGGACGGAGATTTCAACGTTGTCGGGACAGTCGAGCGAGAGAATCGCGACGCCGTTGTAGGACTTCTGGCCGTGCAGCACGACGTGGTAGCCGAGGTCGTCAAACCCATCGAACGGGAACTGCTCCTCGGTGCACTTGAGCGCTTGCAAGCAGAGCACGTCGGGTTGATGTTGATCGAGCCAGTTGAGCACCCGGTCCTCGCGCGCGCGGATCGAGTTGACGTTCCAGGTAGTGATCCTCATCGACTGTTCCTCTCGCGAGCCGCTCTCCACCCATGATGCAGGATGATGCCGGCGGCGACACTGACGTTGAGGGAGTCGACGCTTCCGGAGATCGGCACCGAGACGCGACGATCAATCAGCGGTTCCAGTTCGGAGCTGATACCGGAACCCTCGTTGCCGAACAGCCAGACCAGCCGGTTGGGGATCTCGAGCTCGTTGAGCGACTCTCCGGAGGAGTCCGCCGCCAGAATCGACGCTCCAGCCTGGCGCAGTGCGTTCAGATCGATCGGCAAGTCTTCGGAGCGGCCGATTGGAACTCGAAACCAGGCGCCGGTGGCCGCCCTGGTCACGCGTGGATGAGTGGGATCGGCGCTGCCGGGACCGACGAGGACGCCCCCGATCCCAAACGCCGCGCTCGAACGGATGATCCCGCCCACATTGCCGGCGTCCTGGATCGCGTCCAGTGCGACCATCTGCCACGCGTCGTAGGCGTCGTCGGCGTCCTCGGACAGCGCCTCAAGTCTCCCGATGTGGTCTTCGACTACGGCGAAATGACCCTGTGGCGTGCGCGTATCGGAGAGCCGCTCGGAGTCCGGCCGGCTGATGCTGGTCACGGGCAGCGAGGCCTCGACCCATTCCTCGGGCGAGACGCTGAGCAACTCAACAATCGGCGCGTCCGCGTCGATCGCGTCCTGGACGAGCTTGCGGCCATCGATCAGGAACGCTCGTTGCTCGCGTCGCCCTTTGGCGCTGCGCAGTTGCTGGAGCTGGCGCAGGCGGGCGCGCGTGAGCCGCTGGGTCGGGGCATCGTCGTTCATCGGAGCCCCCCTCTGGCTTCGGCATCTCTCCCCCCGCAAAGCGGGGGGAGAGGGGAGAGGGCGCTACGTTGTCAGCCGCCGTTGAACTCCGACTTGACCTCCGAGTAGCGGTCGAGCAAGGGAATCACGGTGCCTGCCTCGGCCGGGGGCAGACCGAAGATGATTCGCTGGAAACCCATGTCGATCAGGTCCTGGACGAGTTTGGGGTCGGGTCCGACGCCGAAGACGCTGCGTTGGATCGTCTCGAAGTCGCGCTCCCCTCGGTCGGCGGCGGCGCGGAGCTGTTCCATGTCGGCGCGCAAGTCGCCGCGCCCGTTGATCGGCAGCCAGCCGTCACAGTAGTCGACCACCCGGTCGAACGACCACTTCGACTGCGCGCCCATCAGCACCGGGACGTCGCCGTCGACCGGCTTGGGGTAGCTCCAGACGGGATCGAAGTCGATGAACTCGCCGTGGAACTCGGGCTCGTCCTGGGTCCAGAGTTCTCGCCAGGCGAGGACGATCTCACGTGTGACCTTCCAGCGGTCCTTGAAGTTCCAGCCGTGGTTTTCCAGCTCTTCCGCGTTCCAGCCCGCGCCGATGCCGAGAATCAGGCGCCCGCCGGAGATCATGTCCAGCGAGGCGGCTGACTTGGCGGAGACCAACACGTCGTGCTCAGGCACCAGCAGGATGCCGGTGCCGACCTTGATCGTCTCGGTCGCCGCCGCTGCCGCCATCAAGGAGACGAACGGGTCGTGCGTGTGCCAGTATTCCTGCGGCAGGTCTCCGCCGCCCGGCCACGGAGACTGGCGAGAAGTAGGTATGTGGGTGTGCTCGGGGAACCAGAGCGACTCGAAGCCGCGCGCTTCCACTTCGCGACCCAGCTCGGGCGGTTGGATCGCGTAGTCGGTCGGGAACATGGATACGCCGAAGTCGGTCATCTGTCGTCCTGTCTGTGTGCGTGCAGTAGCTCGCGATTGAGGATATCGCCTGCCGGTACCGGCTCTCGGATCAGATGGTGAGGCCGCCGAGGCCGAGCAGACCGCGGGCATGCTCAACCTCGCCGACGTGCCGATAGCCGTGAAAGAGCAGCATGCCGGTCAACGCCTGCCAGACGCTCATCGGCGGTGTCGGTCGGATCACGATCTCACCGTCAAGATCGTCTGGACCAAGCGCGCCCACCCACTCGCGTGTCGCGACCCAGACTTGCTGCTGGTAGGTCAACCAGGCGTCGACATCCGTGAGCAGGACGGCGTCGGCCTCCTGCTTGGTCATGCCGGTGCCCTGCGAGGTTCGGTGCAGGCCGAAGTGTTGGTCCCATTCGCCGTTGATCCAGACCGTTGGTCGTCGATGGACGACCCAGTTGACGATGTTGTCCTCGGTGCGCACGTAGTGCCAGAGCGAAAAGAAGGCGCTGACGCCGTCATCGGCGGGACGTGCGTTCCACTGCTCGGCGGTCATGTCGGGCACCGCGCGATCGAGCATCGCGTGCATGCCGTCCAAGCCTTCCTGGATCACTTCGAGTTGGGTCAGATTCATTGCTTGGCTCCTGACACTCTGTGAACGGGCTGATCATATCCTGAGCCCGGAGGGAGGAGTCGACCATGGCTGAGCGAGTCGGAGCGGACGAGTACCAGGAGTTGCTGCGGCACGGGACGATGTCAGTGGGGTTGTACACGCCGAAGGAAATCGACAATCAATCGCCGCACGACCAGGACGAGGTCTACATCGTCGCGTCAGGAACCGGGGTGTTCGCGCTGGGGAACGAACGCATGCCAATCGGGCCCGGCGACACCTTCTTCGTCGGCGCCGGCGCGAGGCATCGATTCGAAGAGTTCAGTGACGACCTGGCGGTCTGGGTCGTGTTCTACGGCCCGGAAGGTGGGGAGCACAGCTCGGGCGTGGGCTGAGCGCCATGAGCGCCATGTTCGCAACGCCTAGTACACGCCGCCGAGCTTGTTGTGGTCCCAGCTGTAGACGCGGGTGGGGTTGATTCGCACGACCGCGCGCTTCGACGCCTGGCGGACGCGCTGCTCGTCGTCCATCGGAGTCGAGGATCGGCCCTGGGCGTTGGGATTTCGCTTCTCGCCGGTCGCATCCTGGACGGCCATGACGAGCTGCGGGTCGTTTTCGATCACGTCGGCCTCGCCCTCAATCACGAGGCCTTTGATCTTCGAGTACTCGACGCCCGACTCGAGCATGACCGTGATGCGCGGGTCGCGCTTGAGGTTGAGCACCTTCTGCGCCTTGGCGTAGGTGGTGAAGTGGATCTTGTCGTCAATCACGCCGTACCACATCGCGACGAGGTGCGGGAATCCGTTGTTGCCGTTGGAGGCGACCTGAAGAGTCCAGCCGGTCTCGATGAACTCCTTGGCCTCCTCATCGGTCATGGCGATCATGTTGCGTCGACTGGGCATATGGTGCTCCGATCTGAGTTCTGGGATACGAGAAGTGTAGAGGCGCGACTCGGGAGCCCCCTCTGCCCTCCGCTTTCGCGGGGGCAGGCATTCGGCATCTCCCCCCGCGTAGCGGGGGGAGAGTGGAAATCTACGGGCGGGTCATTTCTTCGGGCTTGACCCAATCGGCGAACTGCTCTTCGGTGAGCAGGCCGAGCTCGAGGCCGGCGGAGAGCAGAGTGCCGTTGTCGGCGTGGGCCTTCTTGGCGATGGCGGCTGCACTGTCGTAGCCGATGTGCGGGTTGAGCGCGGTGACCAGCATCAGCGAGGAGCGCATCAACTCGTCGATTCGGCCGTAGTTGGGCTCGATGCCGACGACGCAGTTGTCGGTGAAGGAGACGGCGGCGTCGCCGAGCA
>JAPPBK010000076.1 GCA_026705105.1 Chloroflexota bacterium
AGCAATACAACGGGAAACAGTCCCATCGCGCCGCTGTAAAGTGCGACACCCGCTCGTAACTGCTTGACGATCTATTGGTTGAATCGGTTCCGTTCGACCAGGTAGCGCTCGCTGCGGGAACTGTTCTCGCACTGCCGGCAAAGCCTCGAGATCGCAGGGGGAGGATCGCGATTCAGTGCGTGGCGCCGTATTGGGGTACGATGAATGCAGCGCGGAGCGACGACGCTGAATATGCGGAGTCGAATCCAGGCGCATCGACTGCCTTGATCTGCAATCACACCGAATCCACCCATCGCACTTCCGCCTGCCCCGGCCATGCGGGCGAGCGAACTACCGCCCGCATGACTGCCCACATGACCGGCAGAACGGCCAACTTCATTCACAGTACCCCGATTCTGCGGGAACAGGGCTGAGCGGGTCGTGGTCTGGCGGCGGCTGACGGGTCGAGCCGAGAAAGGGGAGCGCATGGCCCTCACTGACGAGACGGTGCGAGACGCGCTGCGGACCGTTCGCGATCCGCAGCTTGGCCGAGACCTGATCGCGTTGCGAATGTTCGACGGCGTGGTGATCGACGGCGACTCGGTCACACTCCACCTGGTCCTGCCGATGCACGGGTATCCATCGCGAGCGGAGCTGGAAGACCGTGCGCGGTCTGCGCTGGAACGCGCAGGCGCCGCGCAAGTGTCGTTCGAGACTCGGGTCGACATCCCCGCCTGGCAGGGAACCGGCCAGCAGGCTGCCATCGGCGGCGTCAAGAACATCATCGCCGTGGCCTCCAACAAGGGCGGAGTCGGCAAGTCTACGATCGCCACCAACCTCGCCGTCGCGCTCGCCCAGAGCGGCGCGGCGGTCGGCTTGATCGATGCCGATGCGACCGGACCCAACCTCCCGACCATGTTCGGTCTGCCCAACGGCTATCAGATGGAGAGCGAGCGGGGTTTGCATCCGGTCAGCCGCTACGGCGTCAAGATGGTGTCGCTCGGCTTCATGATCCCGCCCGGAGCGCCGGTCGTCTGGCGCGGACCGATGATCGGGTCGGCGGTTCGGCAACTCCTCCACGATGTGGAGTGGGGAGAGATCGACTACCTGCTGATCGACCTGCCCCCGGGAACCAGTGATGCATCGATGTCGATGGCTCAGGAGGCGCCGATCGCCGGGGCCGTCGTCGTCTCGACCCCGCAACAGGTCGCGCTCGAGGACGCCAGCAAGGCAGTGACGATGTTCGAGAAGCTCGACGTGCCGGTCTTCGGCATTGTCGAGAACATGTCCTACTTCATCACACCCGATACCGGTCAGCGGGTGGAGATCTTTGGACACGGCGGCGCCCGAGATGCTGCCGACGACCTGGAGATCGATTTCCTCGGGGAGGTCCCGCTGGCGACCGAAGTCCGCGCCGGAGGCGACGAAGGCGAACCGATAGTCGCCTTTGTCGCCGAGAATCCGGCCGCGCAGGCGTTCGCGTCCATCGCCGAGCGCGTAGCGGTCAAGGCTGCCGCATCGGCGCTCTTGCAAGCGCCAATCATCCCCGTCCTTTGAACGGAAAGACAGGCAATGACGAGATTCTTGAGGCGGACAGGAACGACTGATACGCCCGCCGACGACCAGAACACCGAGAGCGCGGCTCCGCTGATCACGGCAGAGCCGCCGCCAGAGAGACCAGGGCTGCAATCGCCAATCGAACCACCAACCAAGTCGTCGACTCGCCGCGGCGGCCGTCGGCGCGGCAGCGCCAACGGGTCGCCCGCGTCGAAGGCTGAGGCCGCTCCCGCGAGCAAGCCGACTCCCCGGCGGGCAACGAGGCGCAACGCGCCCGAGAAGCCCACAGACCCGGACGAGAAGATGCTCGCCCTGCTCGAGCGGCAAACCACGCTGCTCGAACAGCACGGCAAGACCATCGAGCGGCTGGCGGAGTCGCAGGCGCTGCTGACCGACACGCTGCTCGGACGCCGTGGTGAAGACCACCCACCGGGCCGCATCGAGGTGTTGCCGCGCCTCGCGATCTTCGTCGACGTGCCCAACATCCTCTACGGCGCGGAATCCTCGGGAGTTCGACTGAACTGGGGCAAGGTCGCCGACTTCCTCTCGCACGGCCGCACGCTGGTGCGTGCGATCGCTTATGCGCCGATCTCGGACGACCCCACGCAGCGCACCGAGAACGAGCGCTTCGTCGTGCCCTTCCTCGATCACGGCTACCGGATCGCGACCAAGCCGCTGAAGCGATTCACGGGAGGCTCGGTCAAGGCAAACTTCGACGTCGAACTGGCGATCGATGTGCTGACCATGTCCGACCGCGTCGATGTGATCGTGCTGGTCTCGGGCGACGGCGACTTCCGTCGCCTGGTCGAGATCGTGGGCGCGCGCGGAGTGCGAGTCGAGGTGATGGCGTTCGGCAAGAGCACATCGTCCGACCTGCGCCAGGTCGCCGACCGCTACATCGACATCGCCCAGTACGCCGACCAGCTCCGCGACTGAGGCGGGATCCCGCTACTCCGCCGCGAAGTAGCGGACGCCGTCGCGGCGGGCGGCCCGGCCGAGGCCGGGGAAGTTGAAGTGGCCCGAGGCGATGAGGGCGTTTTCGGATTCGATCCGATCGAACAGCTGGTGCCGGCTGGCGGTCGAGTCGGTCGTGTTCACGTCCGCGCCGGGGCACCAGTCCGTTTCCGAGAGCTGGACCAGGTGGTGCGCGGCGTCGCCGAGCACGTAGGCCTTCTCTCCGCCGCTTGAGACGGCGAACGAGACGTGGCCCGGCGTGTGGCCCGGCGTTGGCACGGTCAACACCTCAGACGTCAACGCGTGCTCGCCCTCGACGAAGTCGACTAGCCCGGCGTCCACGATGGGACCGAGCACGTTGTCGAACTGCGCGCCTTCCTTGAGCTCGTCGCTACCGGTCCAGTAGTCCCACTCAGCTTGCTGAATGATGTGTCGGGCGTTGGGGAACTGAGGCACGGGCATGCCGTCGTTGTCCCATGTGTTCCAGCCGGTGTGGTCGAAGTGCAGGTGCGAGAAGGCGACGATGTCGATGTCGTTCGGCGAGACGCCGGCTTCCTGCATCACCGTCGGCAAGGCCGGCGGTTCCTTCAGCGGCATCATCGTCGGCCGGCCGCCGATGCCGGAGTCGACCAGGATCGTCGAGCCCCCTGAGATGACCAGCCAGGCGCCGAGGTTGAGCGTGATGTTGCCGTCCTCGTCCAGCAGGTCGCGGTAGTTGTCCCAGTCGGAATCCTCGGTCTGGTTGAAGAACATCGTGGGGGGCAAGGCCGCCCACGAATCCTGTACGGCGATCATCGTTGCGCCGCCAACTTCAACCCTGTGGAACTGTCCCATGATCGCCGCCTTTCCAGTCGTTGCTCGCGTGCCATGAGCGTTGTACGCGACTGGGAGGCTAACCGATTCTCAGGCGTCCGCTTCGTCGCCGAGCCGGTACGACTCGTCCAGTAGTTCGATCGCGTGCGCCGAGTGCGGCATCATCGCTCCATTCTGGTCGAACCTGGCGATGCCCGCGTCGAGTTGCAGCATGCAACCCGGATTGGCGGTGCAGACCTGGTCGGCGGACGTCGAGAGGACATCGTCCATTTTCTCGGCCAGGACGCGCTGTGAGATCTCGCTCTGCACGACCGAGTAGATGCCGGCCGAACCGCAGCAACGATCGGGAGTGCGCATCTCGCTCAGGGTGAGACCGGGAATGCTGCGCAGCACGTCGCGCGGCGGCTTGCGGATGCCCTGCGCGTGGGACAGGTGGCAGGAGTCCTGGTAAGTCACGGTTCGCTCGATTCGGCCGGCCGGCTTGGCAAAGCCGATGTCGACCAGGTACTCGTGGACATCGCGCACGCGAGCGGCGAAGGCCGCGGCTCGCTGGGAGTACTCGGAATCATTGCGTAGCAGGTGGCCGTACTCCTTGAGATGCGAACCGCAGCCCGCGGCATTGATCAGGATGGCGTCGGGCAGGTCTTCGGACTCGGGCGTGAAGGCGTCGATGTTGCGTCGCGCCAGTTCGCGTGCGACTTCGACGTCGCCGCCGTGGGCGTGAAGCGCGCCGCAGCAAACCTGCGCGTCGGGGGCGCTCACGGCGACGCCGTTGCGCGCGAACACGCGCACGGTCGCGCGGTGCGTTTCGGGATAGGAGAGCGGCATCATGCAGCCGGTGACGAGCGCTGCGCGGGCGCGTTGTTCGGTCCGCAGCGGTTCTCGCGCAGCTTCTCGATTCGCATAGAAGGGCCGATTCACGGATGGCGAGAGCGCGTCGATTTCCGCCAGCTTCGGAGCCAGCCGCCTGAGTAGTCCGCTGCGACGCACCAGCGACTGCAGTCCGCTGCGCTGGTAGAGCTTCAAGCCGTATCCGGCCAGCTT
>JAPPBK010000368.1 GCA_026705105.1 Chloroflexota bacterium
CCCGGCCTCGTCGTTGCGAACGACGCGCTCTCCCAGCTGAGCTATATCCCCACGCTGGACCCTGACCAGTTCAGCGTACAGCCGTCTCGGGCTGCGATTCAATCGAGCCACACACGCTGCAACCGCCTCACTACCCGGTCGGCAGCAGGCCGTCGGGCAGATCGACCGTCATCACGCCCGCCGATGTGTCGATTTCAACCACCACGTCGGCGAGCGCCGGAACCAGCAGGTCTCGCTCGCCGCCTCGCTCCACCACGTAGACATCGTTCGCGCCGGTTCGCAACACTTCGCGCACCGTACCCAGTTCGCGTCCGTCCACGCCGACCACCTTCAGTCCCTCGATTTCATCGAGGTACCAGAACGGTTCGTCGACGCTCGGCCGCTCGGCCTCGGGCACTTCGATCAGCTCGCCGCGAAGCCGCTCCGCCGACTCGCGGTCGCCAACCCCCTCCAGGAACAGATAGACGCGGCCCTTCTGCCAGTTGGCGCGCGCCACGCGACGGGCCAGGCCGCCAACGAACACACGCGCGCCCGGCTCGAAGCGCTCGGGGAAGTCCGTCAGCGGCAGCGCTTTGAGTTCACCGTTCAGCCCACGCGGACGCTCGACGACGCCCACTGCGCGATAGCCATCGCGCGGCATCCGTTCTTCGCGTTGCGAGCCTCCGAGGCGCAGCGCCATGACTCGAGTCCAGCGTCAGCGGATGTCCAGCGACGTGTCCACCGCGCGCGCATGCCCGCCGACCGAAAGCAGCGTCCGCAGCGCCATCGCCAGCCGGCCCTCGCGGCCGATGATTCGCCCCATGTCGTCCTCGTGCACGTGCAGCTGGACTGCCACGTGATCGCCGTTCTGCACGCGCTCAACTCGGACCGCGTCCGGTTCGTCCACCATCCACTTGGCGACGTATTCGATGAAATCTTCCATCAGCCCACTACTTGTCGTTAGCCGTTGTCGTTACTCGTCCGACGCCGCCGAGGCTGCGGCTGCCGCAGCCGCTGCGGCTTTCTTCGCCTCGGCCCGCTTGCTTCTCGGCTTCGGCTGGAAGGGCTCGATCAAGCCTTCCTTGGCCAGGAACCGATGTACGGTCTCGGTCGGCTGCGCGCCGTGCGACAGCCAGTGCTTGACCCGCTCGGCGTCAACCTCGAACGTCGCCGGGTCGGTCAGCGGGTCGTAGTGACCCACCCGCTCGACGAATCGCCCGTCTCGCGCGTTGCGCGAGTCCTGCACCACCACTCGATAGAAGGGCCGCCCCTTGCGCCCGTGTCGGGCCAGTCGAATCTTCAGCATCTGTCTCGCTTTGTCTGCCTGCGCTGGGTCCGTGTCGATTCAGCCTAGCGCCGATCGGTGATCCGCGCTGTCCCCCAGGTCACGCAGGACTCGCCGCACCCGGCCGAGGGAATACCGCCGCGGCCTATCGCCGACCTGCGCTGACACCGGGCATGCTCGGCATCCTGCCCGAGGCCAGGTCCTTCATGATCCTCTTGGCCTGCTTGAACTGGTTCAGTAGCTGGTTCACTTCCTGCGGCGTGGTGCCGCTGCCGGCCGCGATCCGCCGCCGCCGCGAGCCGTTGATCATGTCCGGCTTGCGCCGCTCTTCGGGCGTCATTGAGAACACGATCGCTTCGAAGTGGCGGAAGAAGTCATCATCGATTTCGTCGACCTCGATCTGGTTCTTGATTGAACTCAGCCCCGGAATCATGCCGACGATCTGCGAGATCGGCCCCATCTGCCGGACTTTGCCGATCTGCTCGATGAAGTCATCGAGGTCGAAGTCGCCGTCCTGCAAGCGTCGGCGCCAGGCTTGCGCGTCCTGTTCGCCGAACTCCTGCTCGGCCCGTTCAACCAGCGTCGACATGTCCCCCCGACCGAGGATGCGGCCGGCCAGCCGATCGGGATGAAACGGCTCCAGCGCGTCGGGACGCTCGCCGATGCCCAGGAACTTGATCGGGGCGCCGGTCACGGCGCGGATCGACAGCGCTGCGCCACCGCGCGCGTCGCCGTCCATCTTGGACAGCACGACGCCGGTGATCCCGACCGCCTCGTCGAACGCCGCAGCCGCATTCACCGCGTCCTGTCCCGACATCGCATCGGCGACCAACAGCACCTCGGTCGGTGAGAAGCGGTCGCGCAGATCCGTGATCTCCGACATCATCTGCTCGTCGATGTGCAGGCGGCCGGCGGTGTCGACGATCACCGTGCCGGCGCCGATCTGCGCCGCCCGCTCCAGCCCCTGTTCGACGATCTTGGCCGGCTGCTCGTCGGCACCGAGCTCAAACACCTCGATGTCGAGCTGCTTGCCCAGCGCCTGGAGCTGGTCGATCGCCGCCGGTCGGTAGACGTCCGCTGCGATCAGCAACGGCCGCTCGCCGGCCTTGCGGGCGCGCAGTGCGAGCTTGGCCGAGGTTGTGGTCTTGCCCGAGCCCTGTAGCCCGACCATCAGGATCAGCGTCGGACCCTGCGAAGCGCGCTGCAGGCTGGGCGAGTCGGTGCCCAGCAGCGTGACCAGTTCCTCGTTGATGATCTCGACCACGCGGTTGAGCGGGGTCGGCGACTTCATCACCTCGTCGGTGTTGGACCGTCCGCGCACTGCCTTGATGTAGTCGCGCGCGACCTTGTAGTTGACATCCGCCTCCAGCAGCGCCAGGCGCACCTCACGCAGCGCCGCCTCGAGATCCTTTTCCGTGATCGTGCCGCGCCGACCCAGGGTCGCAAAGACCCCCTGCAACTTGCCGCTCAGCGAATCGAACATCGGCATCTGGGGCCAATCCTAGCTAGGACAACCCAGCCTCAGCCATGCGCACGCAGAGGTCGCCGACGCGCACGCTGTAGCCCCACTCGTTGTCGTACCAGCTCACGACCTTGACCTGGGTGCCTTCGAGCACCATGGTCGAGAGCGCGTCGATGATCGAGGACGACGGCGAGCCCTTGAAGTCGCTGCTGACCAGCGGCTCGTCGGTGTAGTCGAGAATCCCGTGCAACGGCGACTCGAGGTCGGTCGCCGCCTTCTCAAATGCGGCGTTGATCTCTTCCGCGTCCGTGGCCCGCTCCGCGTCGATCACCAGGTCGACGACCGAGACCGTGCTCGTTGGCACGCGGTAGGCCATCCCGTTCAGCTTGCCATTCAGGTGCGGCAGCACCAGGCCGACGGCCTTGGCCGCGCCGGTCGTGGTGGGAATGATGTTCATCGCCGCCGCCCGCGCGCGCCGCAGGTCGCTGTGCACCGTGTCGAGAATCGCCTGGTCGTTCGTGTAGGCGTGGATCGTCGACATGATCCCGCTCCTGATGCCCACGGTGTCGTCCAGCACCTTGGCCATCGGCGCCAGGCAGTTCGTGGTGCAGGACGCGTTCGAGATGACGTGGTGCGATGCGGGGTCGTAGGCATCGTCGTTGACGCCGAGCACGATCGTCAGGTCCTCGTTCTTGGCCGGAGCCGAGATCACGACCTTCGACGGACCGTGGTTGAGGTGCCCGCGGGCGCGTTCCGCGTCGGTGAAGATGCCGGTGCTCTCGACCACGATCTCGACGCCGTAGTCGCCCCAGGGAATTTTGCCCGGGTCTCGCTCCGAGATCACCGCGATCCGCTGGCCGTCGATCACCAGGTCGCCGTCGACCACGTCGACATCGCCCGGGTAGCGGCCGTAGTTGGTGTCGTACTTGAACAGGTGGGCGTTGGTCTCCGAGTCGGTCAGATCGTTGATCGCCACGACATTGAGGTCGTCGCCGTGGAAGTCGAGCATGCCCTTGAGCACCTGCCGACCGATGCGGCCGAAGCCGTTGATGCCGATGTTTGTCGTCACGGAATTCTCCTGGATGACTGTGCCGATGACTGCGTTGCCCGCAGAATCGCAGAGCCGCGCAGTGCGCTCAAGCGGTGGGGAGACAGCGCGCGCGTATCCCCCGCACCCTACGCCCGACGCAAGCCGCCGCCGAACATGATGCTCCCGTAGTGATTGAACCAGCGCCTCGCCTCCGGGTCGCTGAAGGGATAGTCGGCGCCGAGCTGGCGCGCCACGACCAGGCCGGTCACGAAGCAGGTTTCCTGGCTGTTGATCAACGTGTGGGCGCCGCAGTGCCAGGTCCGTCGTCGCCCCTGGATGGCGCGGAAGATGTTGACCAGCAGCACCACGTGCCGCAGATCATGGACCACGTGCTGAAACCAGCGCCGAGTGATGATCTTGCTCTCGTCGATCGGCGTGATCGGGTTGTAGGTGACCAGGCAGGGCCGGTCTGAGCCGCCCGCCCACGGTTGCTGGTTGTGCATGATGTACGTTATTTCATAGTTGTCGGGCCGCGAGCCGTACTGATCGATGAAGTTTCTGCGCGTACTTAGCGGCTT
>JAPPBK010000182.1 GCA_026705105.1 Chloroflexota bacterium
TATCCCTATGCCCGAACCACAACAATTAGCCGCCGAGCCGCGCGCGCGCTTCGGCAACCGCGTAAAGTCCCTGCGCCGCAACGCCCGCATTCCCGTCAACCTGGTAGTTCCCGGCGGCGAATCGCAACCGCTGCAGGTTGACGAGCATTCGATGGCGGCCTACGTCCGCAACCACGGGCGGACCGGGCTGGTCGAATTGCAGATCGAGGGCGAACGACAACTGGCCCTGGTCGACGACGTCGACATTCACCCGGTGACGCGGCGCCTCCTGCACGTGGTGTTCCGGCACGTGGATGCCGGCACCGCGGTCACCGCCGAGGTTCCGCTCGAATACGTGGATACTTCTCCGGCGGACGCCCGTTCCGACCTGTTCGTGGTGCGCATGCTCGACAGCTTGAGCTTGAACGGTCTGCCCCGGCAGATTCCCGCCGTGGTGCAGGTAAGCCTTGAAAACCTTGTCGACGCCGGCGATGCGGTTTACGCCGGCGACGTGGAGCTGGCCGAAGGGGTGACCTTGATCACCGATCCGGGTGCGCTGCTGGCGCACGTCGAACGATCGCGGCTAGCCACCGAGGACGAGGAGCTGGACGAGGAAGAACTGCTCGAAGAGCTCGAAGTGGAGCCCGAAGAGAGCTAGCCGGTCCCGGAGACGCTAGCCCCCGAGCTGGTACATCTCGATCCGTTCGCTGGCCGATCGGATCGCTTCATCCGGAGAGAGTTGCGAGCGCAGTTCTGAATAGCGGTCGCTGCGCCCCGCCCATATGCTGCAGATCGTTTCGGCGACCTCGTCGTCGCTGGCCCCACCGCGCAACAGCCCGCGCAGGTCGAACCCCTCACTGGCGAACAGGCAGGTGACCAGCCGGCCGTCGGGGGTCAGCCGGGCGCGCGTGCAGTCCCCGCAGAAAGGCGCGCTAACCGAGGTGATAAAGCCGATCTCGCCGCGGCCGTCGGCGTAACCGAACCGGCGCGCCACCTCGCCCGGGTAGTTGGCCGGCAGGGGAACCAGGTCGAAACTGTCCCGGATCCGTTCGGCCATCTCGGCAGCCGTTACGACGTGATCCAGCTCCCAGTGGTTGCGCGTGCCTACGTCCATGTATTCAATGAAGCGGACGATCGCGCCGCGGCCTCTGAAGTACCCGGTCAGGTCCTCGAGGGCGTGTTCGTTAACGCCTTTGATGACAACGCAGTTGATCTTCAGCGGCTCGAGGCCGGCGCGCTGGGCCGCTTCGACTCCGGTCAGGACCGGCCCGACCGCGAATCCGCGACCGTTCAACCGCTTGAAGGTCTCATCGTCGAGCGCGTCTAGGCTTATCGTCACCCGGTCCAAGCCGGCCGATTTGAGTTCCTGCGCGCAACGCTCCAGCAGATAGCCGTTGGTGGTCAGGGTCAAGTCGGCCCGCGGGGCGGCGCGGCGCAGCCTGGCGACCAGATCGGGCAGATCGCGCCGCAGCAGCGGCTCGCCGCCGGTGAGGCGGAGTTTCGAAACGCCCAGGTCGTAGAAGATCGCGGTCAGGCGCTCGATTTCTTCAAACGTGAGGATCTCGGACCGCGGCAGGTACTCGTAGTGCTCTCCGAAGACTTCGGCCGGCATGCAGTAGCTGCAGCGAAAGTTGCAGCGATCGGTCAGCGAAATCCGCAGGTCGCGAACCGGCCGGTCAAATCGGTCGGTCGGGGTCTGCCGGGGTCCGGCGACAGTCACTCCGGCTGGGGGCGGTCTTCGCGCTTGGCGCGCATGTGTTTCATCGGCGAGCGGCGCGGCTTGATGTTGAACGAGGTCCCGCAGCCGCAGGTGATCTCGGCATTGGGATTGCGCAGCAGGAACCCGCGACCGATCAGGTTCTCGTTGAAGTCCAGCTGCGATCCCTCGATCAGGGTACCGGTGACGCGGTCGTATACGATCCGGTGCTGGCCGTGCTCGTGCACCAGGTCGTCGGCGGCGAGTCGATTGTCCAGCGCCAAGTCGTATTCGTACCCGGCGCAGCCGCCCTTGTTTACGCGGATCCGGATGAATTTGCCCGCGTTGTCGGGTACATCCAGCGTTTGGCTGATGTAATCGGCGGCCAGCCTGCTTACGGTGATCATCCCGGTCTGTCCAGCAGCGTCCAGTTCGGTTTAGGTTCCCTGCCAGTGATTATGGGGCATGGGCGGACAGCGCGCCGCCGCGGACTTTCCTGATGATGTCCGCCAGCGCATCCAGGAAGCGGCCGATGTCGGCGACCGTGTTTTCGGGACCGGTGGTGATCCGCAGGCTGCCGCGGGCCAGTTCCGGCGGCCGACCCAGCGCCAACAGCACGTGCGAGGGCTCGGCCGAGGCAACCGTGCAGGCCGAGCCCGAGGACGCGGAGAATCCGGCGCGGTCGAGTTCGAGCAGGATTTTTTCGGCCGACACGCCACTGATGCATATGTTGGTGTTGTTGGCCAGGCGGCGGTCGGGGTCGCCGTTGAAGACCACCCCCTCGATCCGGGCCAGTCCTTCCTGGAGGCGTTGGCGCAGCAGGAGTGCGTGGGCCCGGTTGCGTCCACGGTCTCGGCGGGCCAGCGCCAGACCCTCGGCCAGTCCCACCGCCAGAGCCACGTTTTCCGTACCGGCGCGGCGCCGGTTCTCCTGGTCGCCGCCCTGGACCTGTGGAATCACCCTGGTCCCGGGGCGGACGTACAGTGCCCCGACGCCCTTGGGACCGTAGAACTTGTGGGCCGCGATCGACAGCAGGTCGACGCCGAGCTCGTCAACTCCGGCCGGGCAGCTGGCGATCGCTTGGACCGCATCGGTGTAGAATTCCTTGCGCCGCCGGTACACCAACTGAGCCAGCAAGCGCTCGATCCGCTGGCGCAAATCCCGCGGTGCCGCAGCGCGCACGGCTAGGGGAGCGCTGTATTCAGCCGTGGCCGGCGGCCCGGCTGGATCGAGCCCGCGCTGCAGTTCGTCGTCGCTAAATTCCCGGGTCAAATGCTCCATCAAATAGTGGCGGCAATGGGCGCACTGGCAGAACTGCTCGAAATTGTGGTGCGCGTTAAAGCCGTCCATGCCCAGTTCAATGGCCTTTTTGACCATGGGCTTCAACAGAGCCAGCCAATGGGGATTGCACATACATCCGCTATACGTCCGGTACGGCCTACCCTCTATGGGCCAGCAGCGCAGTTTTCCGCCGACTGTGCGCTGCAGGGCCACGGCCACCTCATCGCAGGGAGGCGGTCCCAATAAATCCTCGGTCCAGATCCGCGCCCAATTGCCAAACAGCCCCTTGCCCGTCTCGTGATCTCCATAGATCCAGCCCAAGCTCAACTGCCCCACCACCTTGGCTCCAGCCTCCTGGACGCGCGGGATGAGATCGCCAGCCAGGGCCAGATTCTCCTCGATGCCAATGCGGGGCATGCCCGCCCAACCTCGCTCGACCTCCGCATCGTCGGCCAAGCCGTAGAACATGGGGCCATACGTCCCCATCTGCACCAACTGCACCCGACCCCGCCGCACGTGCTCGACCAGATCTAGCCGCTGCGGCACCGTCCAGTGCTCGGCCATCCTGTTGAACCAGAACGCGCTCATGCCAGCCCCGGCAGCTCAGCAGTAACCGGCTCAAACTGGCGCGCCACCACCCAATCGGGACGAGGATTCTCGACGCCGTTCGGCACGTTGTCGATGGCGGCGAAGGCGTAGATCAGACTGTAGCGCTGCGCGGGTGAGAAGTTGTGGTTCGAGCCGTGCACGATCCGGCAGTCGAAGAAACAGACATCGCCAGCGTCGCCCTCGATCGGGATGATCATCGACTCATCGGTGATGTGCTCGCGCAGCGCCTCCGGCGTGATGCACCACTGCTTGTAGCTGGTGGTGACCTCGTCGCTGTAGTGGTCCAGCACGCCCCAGCGATGTGAACCCTTCACCAGCGCAATACTGCCGTTATTGCGCGTGTTCGGACCCAACATGACCAGCGCGGAGGCCAACCGATCATCGACGCCGTCATAGCGCCAGTAGCCGTAGTCCTGGTGCCAGAGCCACACGGTGCCCTCGAATGACTCCTTGTAGTTCAGCTTGCTGTGGAAGATGTAGGCGTCGCTCCCGAAGATCTGCTTGATCGGCCCGGCGATCGGCTCCGAGCGGCACAGCGCTCGGAACGGCTGCACATTGCGGTGCATGCAGAACACCGAGCGCACCGGTCCGCTCTTCTCGCGCACCACGTGCACCTCCGGCGGGTTGTCGGCCTGCTCAGACATCATCTCGTCGGCCGCCGAGCGCAATCGCTCGATCTGATCCGGCGGGATCAGTCCGCGCTGTACCAGAAATCCCTGCTCGCGATAGGTGGTCAATTGTCCTTTGGTCCACATGGGCGTTCAGCCT
>JAPPBK010000268.1 GCA_026705105.1 Chloroflexota bacterium
CGTCAACGCCCGCAATCGCCTCGATGCCGGCCAGCCCGCGGCAGAGCGCGCGCGCCTCGGCGTTGGTGCCGTTCATCTTCCAGTTGCCGGCCGCAATCGGCGTTCGAGGCATCAGTCGTCCTCCTCGTCGTTACCGGACTCCTCCGGTTCGGCGTCGGGCAGCACGGCGATTCCCGGCAACTCGAGTCCTTGCAGGTACTCGAGCGCCGCGCCGCCGCCGGTCGAGACGTGCGACATCTTGCCGGTCAGTCGGAACTGGGCCACCGCTGCGGCCGTTTCGCCGCCGCAGATCACGGTGTTGGTTTCTTCCAGCCTGGCCAGTGCTTCAGCCATCGCCCGCGTGCCGCCGGAGAAGGCCTCACGCTCGAACAGACCCAGCGGCCCGTTCCAGACCACCGTGTCGCACTCCTTGACCGCCTCCGAGAACAGTTCCACGGTTGCCGGGCCGACGTCGAGAATCTGCCAGTGATCCGGCATTTCCTCCTCGCCAAAGACAAGCGGCTTGGCGCGGGGCGGCTCATCCGCGCCATGAGCAATCACACAATCGGTGGGAATCAGGAGATTACAACGTTCCGATTCGGCGATTGCGCTGATGTCGTTCGCCGCCTCGACCATGTCCTGTTCCAACAACGAGTCACCGGTCGGCATGCCGCGGGCCAAGAGGAAGGTGTTGGCCATCGCGCCGCCGATCGCGATCACATCCGCAATCTCCGCGAGTCGTTCCAGCAGGCCCAGCTTGTCCGACACCTTGGCCCCGCCGGAGATGAAGGCGAGCTTGCCCGCCTCGCCCTTGCGGATCGGTTCGAGCGCCGCAATCTCGCGGTCGATCAGCAGTCCCGCAGCGGACGGCAGGATCTGAGCGACGGCGTGGGTCGACGCATGGGCGCGGTGCGCCGCACCGAAGGCGTCGTTCACGTAGACATCCGCCAGATCGGCGAGCTGCGAGGCGAAGTCGAAGTCGTTCTCTTCCTCTTCTTCGTGGAAGCGAAGGTTCTGCAACACCATCACCTGCCCGGGCTGCAGGTCGCGCGCCATCCGCGTGGTGACCTCGCCAACGCAATCGGGCGCCATGCTCACGTTCATGCGCAGGGCGCGTGCAAGACGCACGGCCACCGGAGTCAGGTCGAATGCTGGATTTCGCTCACCCTTCGGCCTGCCGAGGTGAGAACAGACGATCACCGACGCGCCCCGTTCAAGCGCGAACTTCACCGTCGGCGCGGCGGCGCGCACGCGGGTATCGTCGAGAACGCGACCCCCGTCCAGCGGCGTGTTCAGATCGAGGCGAAGCAGGACCCGCTTGCCTGCCAGGTCCAGGTCGCGAATCGAGGCGTTGCTCATCGTGCTTCAATCCAGGGCGGCGCAAGCGGTAAGCGGCTTCGCTCGCTGCGCCCAGGCGTTCAGGCCATCGGCGACAGCTCGGTCGAGCGTTCCGCCGACGCGGATTGCGCCTCTTGTTCAGCGGGGAGTGTTGCCGGTTCCGAGTGCTTCGTTTCCACCGCCGCCAGCTTGGCCAGACGCCGCACGTGACGGCCGCCCTCGAACTCGGCTTCGACGAATGCGTCGACAATCTCGGCGGCCAGCGCGTGTCCGATGACGTAGGCGCCCAGCGCGAGGATGTTGCAGTCGGTGTGTTCGCGCGCCCGACGGGCCGACCAGGGGTCGGCGCAGAGCGCCGCGCGCGCACCGCGCACCTTGTTGGCGGCGATGCTCACCCCGACTCCGTTGGAGCAGATCACGATGCCAAGCTGGTGCTGTCCGTCCACGACCGCCTCGGCCAGAGGAGCGGCGGTGTCGGCGTAGTCGGTCGGCTCCTTGGAGGCGGGGCCGAAATCGCGGAGTTCGTGGCCCTGTGCGACCAGTCGTTCGCGCAGACGCTCTTTCAGATCAAATCCGGCGTGGTCGCTGCCAATCGCGATTCGCACCGATGCCTGCCCCATTCCAGACCTTCAGGCCATGTCCTCAGGAAACCGAGTCCACATCGGAGAGTCCCCAGTGCCGCATGAGCAGTTCCCCAACCTGCGCGCTGAGCATCGGACCGCGGCGCAGCACACGCGGAATCTGGCCTGTGCAATCCAAGATAGTCGAGGCCGTACCCGCAGGCATTATGCCGTCTTCGTCCAGTATGTGAAGTGATTCACTAATGCGCCCGGCCGTTGAGTCGGCGGCGAACTGTCGGCGCACGTCATCGGCGGACAGCGAGGCCGGTTCCCCGTGAATGTTGGCGGAGGTACCGGTCAGCGGCGCGTCGATCCGGTCCAGCAACGCCGAAGCGACGGGATGGTCGGGTATGCGCAGCGCGATGGTCGCTCCGTCGACCGCCCGCGTAGGCCAATCGGCACGCTTGTTGACGATTAACGTCACTGCGCCGGGCCAGGCCGACTCTGCCAGCGCGATCACGCGTTCCTCGAGCGGTTCGGCCATCGCGTCCAGGTGATCTCGCCAACGAGCGGGCGGCAAGAAGACCGGCAGGTTCTCCCCTCCGGGCCGTCGCTTGAGGCGAAACACGGACACCACGGCGTGGTCGTCGCTCGCGATCCCGCTCAGGGCGTACTGCGTATCGGTCGGCAGGGCCACGACGCCGCCGCCGCGCAAATGATCAACAGCCTGATCAAGTTGATCGAATGACACAGGAACAGCATACTCCGCGCGTATCATTATGACGTGCAGTCCCTCGAATCCCAGCACGAGTCAATTGTCATCGTCGACCTCGGCTCGCAGACGGCGATGCTGATCGCGCGCCGCGTGCGGGAACTCAACGTGTACTGCGAGCTGGTGCCGCCGACGGCCACCTGGGAGCGCGTGAGAGAGTTGAATCCGCGCGGCGTGATTCTCAGCGGCGGACCGTCCAGCGTCCACGACTCCGGCGCGCCGCTCGCGCCCGATTGGGCGCTTGACGGGCGCATGCCGGCGCTCGGCATCTGTTACGGCATGCAAACGATGGCCAATCAGCTCGGCGGACGCGTCGCGGCGGGCCGAGAGCGCGAGTTTGGCGCCGCACACATCTATCCCCAGGAAGGCTCCGGCCTGCTCAACGATTTACCCCGACCGATGCCGGTCTGGATGTCGCACGGCGACCGAGTGGACGAGCTGCCGAGCGGGTTTCACGCGCTCGCCGCCACCGACAGCATCCCGATCGCCGCCATGGGCGACAACCAGGGCCGCTTCGGCATCCAGTTTCACCCCGAGGTCGTACACACGCCGCACGGACTGCATCTGCTCAGCAACTTCGTCTACGAGATTTGCGGCTGCTCCGGCGACTGGGACGCGGCTCACTTCATCACCGAGACCGTCGCCGAGATCCGCGAGCAAGTCGGCGGCAACCACGTCGTCTGCGGACTCTCGGGCGGTGTCGATTCGTCCGTCGCCGCGGCGCTGGTCCATCGCGCGGTCGGCGATCAGCTCACCTGCATCTACGTCGACAACGGCCTGATGCGCCTCGGCGAGACCGAGCAGGTGGTAGGCACCTTCCAACGCAACATGCACATGGACCTTCGCGTCGCCCATTCCGGCGACCGCTTCCTCGAGGAACTCGCCGGCGTTGACGATCCCGAGACCAAGCGCAAACGGATCGGCGAGACGTTCATCTCCGTGTTCGAAGAAACGGCGCTGGAGATCACGAAGGACGACCACGGCGTCGACTTCCTCGTCCAGGGCACGACCTATCCCGACGTGGTCGAGAGCGCCGGCTCCGGTCACGGCTCGGCCACCGCGATGATCAAGTCGCATCACAACGTCGGCGGACTGCCCGACGACCTGCGCTTCGAGCTGATCGAGCCGCTGCGCCACCTGTTTAAGGACGAGGTCCGCGAGGTCGGACGCGAACTCGGTCTGCCCGAGGAGATCGTCGGCCGCCAGCCCTATCCCGGGCCCGGACTCGCCATCCGCATCATCGGCCCGGTCACACACGAGAAAGTCCGGGTCCTGCAGCTCGCCGACGCCGTTGTCATGGACGAAGTGCACAACGCGAACCTGTACGACGATCTCTGGCAGTCGTTCGCCATCCTCACCGACACGCGAACCGTCGGAGTCCAGGGCGACGCGCGCACCTACGGTTGGGTCTGCGCCTTCCGGGCCGTCACTGCCGACGACGCCATGACCGCCGACTGGGCCCGCCTGCCCTACGACGTCCTGGGCAACATCGCCAACCGAATCGTCAACGAGATTCCCGAGATCAACCGGGTCGTCTACGACATCACCTCCAAACCCCCCGGCACCATCGAGTGGGAGTAGAGCAAGTGGTGATCACTATCTGCATGAGCATGTCCCTCCGACACCGCTTGCCGGAGATCTGCGGCGTGCTGGAGTCTGCCGGACACGAGGTGT